>NZ_DGRF01000035.1:0-54373 GCF_002390995.1 Clostridium sp. UBA4395 | reverse complement strand
ATGAGTTCATTATACAAGGTGACAATATGAAGAAAGTAAATAATCTAAAAAAGGTGATGGATAAATATAAAGATGCAGTTAAAGAAGCCAGTGAGGAAATTAGTATTACTGAGTTAGCTAATATACAATCTAATACTCCAGTAGGAGAAACAGGTAACTTAAAGAGGAGTATAGGAACAGCTATAGAAGGAGATGGAGATAAAACAGAAATTATTTGGGGTAGTGATTTAATATATGCCGCCAAAGTTGAATTTGAAAACACATCTTATTTAAGAGATACTTTAAGGGAAAATAATGACCAAGTTGTAGAAATACTTAAAAAGCACTTAAAAGAAATAAAGTAGGAGGTGCTTAAATGGTAGACTTAGAAGTTATACAAGAGAATATAATTAATCTAATTGCATATGACAATTTATTTTTAGATGAATTACCATCTGATTTTGATTTTATTAATTCTATAGGTATAGTTGCAAGGATAGGTGACTCTATCCAAGACAATACCTATAGAGATGATTTAACATTAGAATTAAGATTGGTGGGTAATAAAAATAAAAAAATAGATATGCAGAGATTAGCAATAGAGATGGAAAGGAAATTAAATAAAACATATTTTTTAAATTGTAGGATTATAAAACAAAATGCTTTTTATTCTAGTTATATAGATGAAGATAAGCAAAATATAGTTCTACAATTTTATATTTTAAATTATTAGAAAGGACGTGTGAAAATGAGTGATATTAAAGATATGAATATCTTGGTTGATAGTGCAGTTCTGTATTACGGAACATTTGACTTAACTACTGGATTAGATACAGTAATGACCACTATAAAGGATAAAGAATTAGGTCTTGCTAAAGGTTCTTTAAAATTTGAAGCCAAACCCGAGATTAGAGATATTGAACATTGTGGAGCTTTAGAAAGAAAGATAGTAGGTTTACAAAGAATTATGAAGTGGGATGTTAAAGCAGAAGCAGAAATACTTGATTTTAATAAAACTGTATTAGAAGCTAGTTTAATAAAGAAGGTTGAAAATACATCTACCAAGTTTGATGTATATGAACCATCTGATAAAATAGTGGTTGCTGATTATAAAGACTTGTTGATAGTAGGTCAAAAACATGGAAGTTCTGACCCAATTATTATACATATTTTAAATTCTTATAATGCTGACGGTATTAGTTTTGAAACTAAAGACAATGATGAAGCTAGTACTGCTATGACATTTAACGGATGTTATAAGTTTAATAGCAACGAAAAACCATTTAGAGTTTATATGCCGAAAGCAGTAATTTAAGGGATAGAGTAAAATCTATCTCTTTATTTGTATTGATGATTTAATTTAGTCTTCTATTTTTGAAGACTAGAAGATTAATAGAATTATTAAAAGTTAGAAAGGAAGTTAGTAAAATGATAAATGAAAATAATGAATTAATAATAACAACAAGTGAAGCATTTGAGGTTATAAGAATTATAAATAAGTTAAATATGAAGGATAGTTTAGTAAGTTCTATGGTAGAATTTACTAGATTAGAACAACAAAGTCAGCAGGAATATAGAAAGGTATCAGAGATAATGATTAAAGAAATTGGTAGTAGAGAAGAATATTTAAATCTTAGTGAGGAAGATAAAACTGCTATTAGTAATAAAGTATTAGCTGAAAATAATAATATTCAAGAATCTCTAGTTAAAATTAATGAAACACAAACTAAAACAGGAATGGATATTTTATATGATTTTATAAGTAAAATACCAATGGCTGAAAAAGAAGTGTATAAATGCTTAAGTAAGATATTTAACAAACCTATAAAAGAAGTTGAAACACAAGAACTAGATAAAACCATCGAAATGATTAAAGAAGTTGTTAAATGTAAAAGTATAATAAGTTTTTTCAAATAAGCAACCAAGTAGAAGAAATGGGAATTAGTCTTGTTGCAATTCTTTTAAAAAATGGTTGCTTTACATATGTAGCTAACATGGATATTGATGAAAGTATTTATATTATTGAAGAAGTATTACAGGAATATATGGACAGTAGGCTATATATGAGATATTGCCTTGATAATATATTATTGCAATTTACTGGAAAAACAATGTCTTATATAGATTATAAATCTGAAATTGGTGGAGTTTCTAAAACTAATAATATAGAGATATCACAAGTAGAAAAAGAAAAAATAAGAAATAATGCATTAGAGACTTTATCTAGTTTAGCTTTAGTTAATTAGATAATCTCTCTTTTTTTATTTTAATAAAAAGGGAGGTGAGAAAATGAGTGATGTATTTGATTTACAAGGTAGTATTAAACTCAATTCAAGAGAAGTATTAGATGGATTATCCAAGGTAGATAAACAAGTTGATGAAACTGGAAACTCTATGGAGAAGTTAGAAGGCAAAAGTGGAAAAGTCGGAAAAGTTATGGGCGGACTAGGTAAAACTATTGCTTCTGCTTTTTCTTTAAACGTTATTAAGAACTTTGCCAAAGAAGCGGTAGAAGGTGCTAATGTCCAGATAATGGCTGAGACCAAATTACAAAATAACTTAATGGCAACAGGTAAAGCGACTATGGAAAATGTAGAAAGTTTAAAACAATATGCTTCACATTTGCAAAAGGTAGGAGTTATTGGAGATGAAGTTGGTATGGCAGGTATGAGCCAATTAGCAACTTTTAATTTGACTAGTGACTCTATTAAAACTTTATCCGATGGAATGTATAACCTTGCAGTAAACCAAAAGGGTGTAAATGCTACACAGGAAGACATGATGGGATATGCCAATATGGTAGGTAAAGCTATGCAAGGACAAGCAACTGCCTTAACTAGAGTTGGTGTAACTATGAATGAACACCAAAAGAAAATTATAGAAACAGGTACGGAGCAAGAAAGAGCGGCAGTTATAGCAGAAGTTTTAAAAGCTAACTATGGTAACCTAAATGAAGAAATTGCTAAGACTCCAGAGGGTAAAATGCAACAACTAAAAAACGATTTAGGTGATATGAAAGAAACTTTAGGTATGGCATTGTTACCTGCTATAACTAAAGTAGTGGAATGGATACAACAATTAGTTACTTGGTTTACCTCTTTATCTCCAACCATGCAAAAGGTAATATTAGTAGGTGGATTAGTGGTTGCTTTTATACCTTCTTTAATAGGATTATTGAGTGGATTGGCTACGATTGCAGGTGCTTGTGGTATTAGTTTTAGTGCTATGGTATTACCTATATTAGCTATTGTTGGAGTTATTGCAGGTGTTATAGCCATTGGAGTTCTATTATATAAGAATTGGGACACTATTAAAGAGAAAGCAGGGCAACTAGGAGCATGGCTAGGTGAGAAATGGAATAACATTAAAGAAAAGACATCTCAAACTTGGAATAGTATGAAAGAAAATACTTCTCAAGCTTGGGGTGGGATGAAATCCAAAATTGAAGAGCATGGCGGAGGAATTAAAGGTATTATTGGAACAACTATGGAAGGTGCTAAAAAAGGTTGGGAATTAGGATTCAATGCAATGGATAAAACCACTGGTGGTAAATTATCTGATATGAAAGATAAGGTTAGCAGAGGGTTAAACGCTGTTAAAGATTTCTTTGCTAATTTAAAACTTCCAGAAATAAAAATTCCACACATCAAGCTACCTCATATTGGAGTTACGGGTGAATTTAGCTTGAAACCTCCTAGAATACCAAAGTTTAATGTAGATTGGTACTCTAGCGGTGCTATATTTAATAAGAAAACCATATTGCCTAACGGAGTAGGATTTGGAGATGCTAATAAAGGACAAGGTAATAATCCAGAAGCAGTAATGCCAATTGATGGTTTAAGAGATATGATTAAAGATTTATTGCAAGTAACTGTTATAAATGAAATGGATGGTAGAGAGATGTCTAGGATATTAGCTAAATACCAAGACGAATTTGATAAATATAATCAAAGAAATCCAAGATTATCATATTAGAGAGGAGGTATAAAATGAATATAGCAAGTGATATGTATAGTGTAGATACACCAACTCATGATTTTAGGTTTAATAGAAACCATGCCACAGATTTTAATTTATTAGTTAGTGAATATCCATCCATACCTTCTTTGAATGAAGAAGTTGAAGAGGTGTTAATACCAGGTACAGGTAAGATATTAACTACTAAAAAAAATGAATATATAGATAGACAAATAAAGTTTAAATTGAAAATGATAGATATTGAGTATTTTTGGGAAGAGATAGATGCTATTAAACTATGGTTAAGTGATATAAAAGACAATAGGTTATATTATGATAGAGAAGATAGATATTTTGAAGTGAAAAGAACTATCCTAGGAGATATATTTAAAGAGTTAAAAATGTATGGGGAGTTTGAAATTACTTTTATAGTAAAGCCATTCATGGTTGGTATGACAAATTCAAAAACATTTTTAGAAAATAATTTTGTTGTAAAAAATCCAGGCACTGTTGAAGTGAATCCTATTATAACTTTATACGGTAATGGAAATTTTCAATTAACAATTAATGATGAAACATTAACTATTAATAATGTAGTTAATCAAGTAAACATTAATTCTCATTTGATGCTTTGTACCAATGGTGATGGTAGTAATAAATTAATGGATATGCTAGGTAATTTCCCAACTTTAAATGTAGGAAATAACAATATAACTGTATCTAGTAACATAACAAACACAACTATAAAATTTGATAATTTGTATAGGTAGGGAAGTTATCTCTACCTTATTTTTTATTTAAAAGAAGAGAGGAAGATATAAAGTGAGATATATATTAGAGAATGAATTTAAATATGATTGGATGGATTCTGAAAGATGCTCTTTTACTCCATATGACACAACATTTGTACTAGAAAAAAGGGCAAAAAAAGATGGTGAACTATTAGAAAATGTAGGTAATTATATAGAAGTTCCCTTGCAAATTAGAAAAGTAGATATAGATGGAATATCTAAACCTATAGTGGGTGTAGAAGTAGAATTTATAAATAGGTGGTTATTTGGACATGCAAATGACCGAGATTTAGAGTACCAAAATAAACATTATAAAGGTTTATTTAGAAAAGGTTATAGATGGAAAGAAAATGCATCAAGTGGAATACTAGATGTTATCTTTACAATGGTTAATAATGCTTTTTCTCTTAGTCGTACTCATGGTGTCAAGGTAAGAGATACTAGAATTATAAAAATAGACAATAGAAGTAATGCAGTCGATTATTTAGATACAGAAATTTTGGTTAATTTAAAGGATAGTAATGTAAATAGTGTAACTATAGAAAATTTAACTAATGGAAATAAGATGGTTTTAGCTAACTTGGAAAGTAAAGAATGTTTATATATAAATAGTCAAAATCAGTACATAGAAAGTAAAGTAGATAGAAATAGAAATATATATCCTAAATTTACAGGGCAATATATTAAGCTCAGCAAAGGTATAAATGAAATAAAAATTACTACTAATGGATTAACTGAGGTTGAAATTATACATCAACCAATTTTTATAAATGAAAGCGAGGTGCTACAATGTCCAGAAATATCTTAATAAGTATATTTAATAAAAATACTCCTAAGAGTAAAGTTCTATCTTCCAATGGACTAGCTATTTTGGATAATATTTGTGTAGATTGCACAACAGAAGAAGACTTAAATGGAAACTATACTTTAGATGCTACATTTTTAATAGATGATGATGGAATTTATAAACATATCCATGAGGAAGCAATATTAAAAGTAAGAATGGATTATGGAAATGAAATATTTAGAATTGCAAAGGTAAATCCTAATAGACGTGATATAAACGTATTTGCTCGTCAGATAACTATAGCAGATTCTTTAGATATATTCTTAGGAGATGTAAGACCAACCAATTTAAATGGACAAGGTGCTATATCTTATATGCTTCAAAATTCCAATGAATATAAATCAAGTAAACAGTATGCTAGAGATTTAGAAGTATTTTCAGACATTTCTACCTATTCAACTGCTTATTACATGAATATGAATTTATATAAGGCTCTTCATGACACCGACCAAAGTTTTGAAAATAGATGGGGTAATTGTGAAGTTCAGAGAAGAGGATATAGGATTAATATAAATAAAAAAATAGGAACTAATAGAGGATTCCAAGTTAGAAGTAAAAAGAATTTAATAGGATTTGAATATGAAACTAATATAGATTCTGTTACTACCCGCATTAAACCAACAGGCTTTAACGGAATCACTACAGTTGGATATTGGGATAGCCCTTTAATTAACAACTATCCTAAAATTAAAACAAAGGAAATTAAATATGAAGATGTAAAAGTTAGAGATGAAAATACTAGAGAAGATGAAGAAGGAATGATATTTGAAACTTTAGAGTTAGCTAGAAATGAGTTAGTAAAAAGGGCAATTAAAGAATTTAGTGAAAACCACATAGATGAATTACAAGCACAATATAGGATTTCTTTTGTTCAGCTAGAAAAGACAGAGGAATATAAAGACTATGCAATATTAGAAAGGTGTTATCTAGGAGATATAGTAACAGTTATAGAGGATAAATTAAATATTAATATAACTGTTAGAGCTATTAAAAAGAAGTATGATGTATTGAGACAAATGGTTACTGAAATAGAACTAAGTAATTCTAACTTAATTAATAAGGGTGTAAGTATAGCAAGTATTATTAAAGAATTAGAAAAAATACCTAATGGCGATGAAATATTACAACAAGCTAAAGAATCAGCGACAAATATGATTAATTCAGGATTAAAAAATTCTTATGTAATAGTTAGACCGAATGAAATATTAATTATGGATACTAAAGATGTAAATACTGCTACTAAAGTGTGGAGATGGAATAACGGAGGTCTTGGGTTTTCTTCTAATGGATATAAGGGTACATTTGGAACTGCTATAACAGCAGATGGTGCTATAGTAGCAGATTTTATTACAACTGGTGTTTTAAATGCCAATCTAATAAAAACAGGTGTACTTTCTAGTATAGATGGTAGTGTATCTATAAACTTATCCAACGGAGCTTTTAGCATAGGTGGAAGAAGTGGTGATGTTGCTACTCATACGGGAAGTTATAGTGAATGGAAAAACACAGATGGTTCTATTACTAGATGTGATGCAAGTGGATTTTATAATAAAGTAGGAACTTCTAAAAGAGAATATCACCATTTAAGTTATAATACAACAGTCCTATTCCCATCTTATAGTGGTACTGGTTATTCTACAAAGTGGGTTACTTTACCTGCTGAGTTTAGAGGAAAAAATATTAATGCAACTGTTAGTATAAGTGAAGCTATGGCAAATGATGTACCGAGTGGATTAGGGGTTATAGGTTCGATGGGGACATATGTACAAGAAATAGACAAAGTTGGAGGAAGGGTACTTATATATGGCTTTATGAGTGGCTATGATGTAATTAATAAAAACTGGCATAACTTAAATCACAAATTAATTGTTAAATTAACAGTTATAGCATAAGAGAGGAGGTGAGAATAATGGAACAAAGTTTAGTAAATGCAATTAGTACATTAGGTTATCCAATAGTATGTAGTTGTGCTTGTGCTTGGGGAATGTGGAGGATGTATCTAAAGATGTCTGCTACCTTAGATGTTACAACAGAAACTAATAGGGAACTTGTTATAACTAATAGTAGTCTAATTAAAAACATAGATAATAAAGTAGATAAGCTAGAAGTAAAAGTAGACAAGTTAATAGAAAGATAATACATATATACATAGAAGGAATGAGTATTGATTTACTTGTTCCTTTTTTATTTTAGATAAGTACATAATTGTAATTGTCATAATTGTAAAGATGATATAATATTAAAATTGTAATTGATTAATATTTATATACTTAGTGCAAATTGTATAGTATAATATATTTATTACAATAAGAGGTAAGGTGAGAGAAGTGAATAAAAAAGCTTGTGTATATGTAAGGGTTAGTACAGACCATATAGAACAAGACCAAAGTTATCAGGCACAAATGACCTATTTCAAAGACCATTATTCTGAATATGATATAGTTGAAACTTACGCAGAGAGAGAGTCAGGTACAAGTATTAAAAACCGAACAGAGTTTCAAAAAATGCTTAAAGATGCAGGATTAGAATTAGAAGTAAAAAGAGGTAATATTAATATTTATAGCACTAATAAAGAGCCTAAATTTAACTATATAATAACCAAGTCTATAAGTAGATTTGCAAGAAATACTGAAATTAAGACCGTTATTAGAAAGCTTAAATCACAGGGTGTATATATAATTTTTGACGATATAAATAAAAGTAGTGAATCCGAAGATGATGAATTATTGTTAGGTATACTACTACAAATGAGTGAAGAAGAGTCACGCAACAAAAGTAAAATAATTAAATGGGGAAAGAAACGAAGTGCTGAGCAAAACGTAATTCCCATGAATATAATTCCCTATGGTTACAAAGGTAATATAGAAGAAAATAAACTTGAAATAGATGAGAATGAAGCCAAAGTAGTTAAATATATATTCCAACTTTATCTAAATGGTAATGGTGGTAGAAAAATTAGAGAGATACTAACCAATGAAGGATATACAAATAGAAAAGGTAAAGAATTTACCGAAAACATGATTTTATATATTATTCAAAATGCTAAATATTGTGGTATAAACGTAAGAAATCGTTACATGAAGGATGATATATTTAATCAAACTAGCCAAATTGAGTTAAGCGAAGACCAATGGTTAAAAATGAAAAATGAAAGAATAGATGTAATAATATCCGAAGAAGATTTTGCTAAAGCACAAGAATTAATTAACGGTAGAAGAAAGAATGGTAGAGGTTACAGAGGGTATACAAAATCTATATATGCAAATAAAATACAATGTGAATGTGGAGGTAACTATATACACAATATGTACTATAACAAAGATGGTACTAAAAGGGGTATATTCGTGTGTAACAGGCGTAAGAAGCTAGGTAAGGCTAAGAGTGGATGTACTAGTAGAAATATCTTTGAAAGCGAATTAGAAGAGGTTATAGACGAATATTGCAACGGTAAATATGAAAAATTATTACTTCATGAAATAGATGTGGCTAATAAATATTTAGATAAGAAATTAGTTGAAATTAAGAAAACCGATATAACTAATATTAAAAATAAAGCTACTCACATCGAGAATATACTTTTAGAAAACAAAAGAAAAATAGAAAAACTAATAGATATGCTTTTAGATTCCTCAAATACTAAAGAAGATATAGTGAATAAAAAAATAAATTTATTGGAGGAAGAAAATAAAAAATTAGAAGAAGATAAAAATGAATTAAGTATAGTAATCAAAAATAAAGATGATATATTAAATAATATAAATAATTTTAAAAAACTATTAAAAGAACTAGGAGATAAAACCGAAAATCTTATGACTTTAGATAAAAATGAATTTATAGAAGATATTTTATTGATTCAATTAGATGAAAATAATAATATAGAAATATATGATAAGATTATACTAAAAGTTAATACTTTACGTGTATCAGCTAAAAAATGGAATATAAATAAAAATTTAAGTGATAACTATAGTGGAATTATAAGAGATTTCAAAGAAAATTATAATAAAAATGATAGCTATTAAAAATTATGTATGTTAAAATGGAATAAAAACTACTGCACCATGTTAGTAATTACATTAGCACTTCCAGGACCAGTTGCCACAGTTGTAATACCAGCGTCTAATGCTTCTTGAAAACATTTGTCCACAGGATTTATTGCATCTATAGCTCTAAGATGAGGTGTAACTGGATCAGTAGTTTCATTTCCATCACTACCTTCAAATCCTAATCCATCTTCCCACATTCCAATATGACAATGAGCATCAATAATACCTGGCATTAAAAAGCCATTTTTCCCATCGATAATTTCTATGTTTTCAGGAATTGATATGTTTGAACCAAGGTTGCATATTTTGCCATTATCAATTAGTATAACACCATTTTTGATAATTTCATCTTCCGCCATAGTGTGGATAGTAACATTTTTAATAGCTATCATTTAAATCACTCCTAAAATAAAAGTTTTACTTCACAGTATTACTTAAATTGTAACATATTAGTAAAAAAATTTGGAGGAATTAATCCAGTTTTTATTCCTTGAATTACTAACATATAAGTACAAGTTGTATCAAATCTTGCATCATGATAGCCAGATGTCTCACCAAATAGAGAAGTACATTTATTTTGAAGAAAATCTCCCTTAAGGTTTAAAAAGTTTATCACTTCTCCAAGAGAAGGATTTTTTAATAAACCTCTAGAATTAGTAGCTTTACATATTTCTTTATAATATGACATAGTACAAAATGAACCTTTAGGATTAAAAGGAATATCTAAAAATTCTAGTTCGCTTTTTAAAAATTTAATATCAAATTGAACATTGTGTCCAATAATTATATCACTATTGATAAAATCATCTATAAATTCCTCATAAGTATCTTCGAAATATTTTCCATTACTTAGTTCGTAGAGCTTTTCTAAAGAAAAGCCATGTATAGCTTCAGCACTTTCATTCATTTCTTCTACAGTGAAGAAATAATTTTTACCTACTGTTGTTTGAGGTTTTGTGCTAGTATCAACAGTAATATATGACAATTGACATATATTACCGGGTTTTATACTAGTAGTTTCAGTATCGAAAAATAATAATTTCATAAATGTATTCTCCTTAATTTCTAATATAAACTATATATTTGCTAAATTTAGTCAACTTTAGCCAACAAATTAATAGTATAATTCTATTAAAGTTATGTCAATATACTGAGTAATTTTAGAGTTCTATAATTTGTATAAATTGTATAATTAATAGAAATAATAATTTGAATGAAAAGAAATATTATAAACATTAAAATATTTAGGTAAATTTTATATTGAGTTAATTATATATTTTACGTAAAGTGAAAAGGTTTAACTTACAATGTAAAGGATTATATATTAACAAAAAGTAAAAAATTAATATATTTTTAACGAAAGGTCGAAAAAAAACTATATATATTAACTTATTGTTAACAAAATTAATTATATTCAATGTTTTTATATTATGCTATAATGCAAATATTGAACACAATTATAAAAGGGGGCTTATATTATATGAGTTTATTATTTGTAATACCTACTAATAAACAAAATAAAGAGGAGTTATTAAAAATACTTCAGCAGCATAAGGAAATAAGATTTGTTTCTCTAGTTGGTATTGACTTTTTAGGTAATGATACAGACGAAAAAATTCCTGTTAAAAATTTCAAAGAAGATATTGAGACATTTTTACATGGTACAGCTGTCCAGACTGATGGATCATCTGTAATATTACCAGGAATAGCTACCCTTAATAATGCAAAGGTAGATATGAAGGTTGATTTAACTTGTAATTGGTATATAGATTATAATTATGATTATATAGATGAAGAAACAAATAAACCAGTAGGAACTATTAGAATGCCATGTCACTTATACCATGAAGATGTTGCCGTAGATTCTAGGTACATACTAAAAAATTCTGTAGATCACTTTAGAGCTTCTATGATGAAGTTATTTGAAGAAAATCCACAATTTTTAACTACCTTTGACATAAACTATGATGAAATAGAGGACGTAAGTATTACAGCAGCTACAGAATTAGAGTTTTGGGTAAATACTCCAAATGAATTAGCTGAAATAGAAGAATTATCCACTTCCCAAGTATTAAAGGAGCAGTACTGGAAGAGAACTAAGGGTCCTGTAAGAACAGCACTGGAAAAATCTTTAGATTTATTAGCTAAATATGGACTAGAACCAGAAATGGGTCATAAAGAAGTAGGGGGAGTTAAAGCTAAACTATCTGAGTCTGGAGTTCTAACTCACATAATGGAACAATTAGAAGTGGATTGGAAGTTTTCTACAGCCCTTCAAACTTGTGATAACGAACTTTTGGTAAGAGGTCTAATAAAAGAAACTTTTAGAAAAAATGGTCTTGAAGTTACATTCCAAGCTAAACCAATTGAAGAGGTAGCAGGAAATGGAGAACATTTACATGTAGGCGTTACTTTAAAGCTTAAAAATGGTAAGAAGATGAATTTATTCCACAGTTATGCTGAAAAAGACTTTTTAAGTGAAGTAGGATATGGAGCAATAATGGGAGTATTAAAGAATTATGAAGTAATAAACCCCTTTGTTTCTTCAAATTATGATGCATTACAAAGATTAAAACCAGGCTTTGAAGCACCAGTATGTATAGTAACTTCTTTAGGATTTACTAAAGATGTGCCTTCAAGAAATAGAACTATTCTTGTTGGACTAGTGAGAGATGCAATTAATCCAATGGCTACTAGGTTTGAGTTGAGATCACCAAATCCTAATACAAATATTTATTTAGTATTATCTTCAGTTATAATATCTATGGTAGATGGAATAAGCTATGTAGTTTCAAATAATAAAAGCAGAGAAGAACTTTTATCAGAACTTTCTAAAAAACCAGGGGAAAAGACTTCTTACCTAGAGGAAGGCAGATGTTATAGAAGTGAAGAAGATGTATTTGAATTCTATACAGAGGAAGAAAGAGAAGAGTATTTTGGTAAGGCTCCAAGTACTGTATATGAAAATTTATTAGCTTTTGATGATGAATCGAGAGTACATGTTTTAACTAAAGATGGAGTAATAACTAATAAAGTAATTACAGGATATAAGGAAGCTGTACTTGAAAGATGGACTACTGAGTTAGAGCATAGAATTCTTCCAAACTATTCTAATGAAATTAGAAGCATTAGAAGATATAATGGCGATGATTTTATGGAGTATGATCTTGAAAAATGGAGTGAAATAAATAAGCTAAGAGAAAAACTTATGAAAGATAATTATGTAAGTAAAAGCTTATTTACTCAAATGAGAGAAGCAATTAATGATAAAAATTATAAGGAATTATCTGAGTTACAATTAATTGTAGATGAAGATATGAGAATTCTAAGAAGGTTATATATGAATTATAGAAGAAATCTTATGGATATATAGAGATAAATAAAAGGTAATCACTGAAAAATTTTCGGTGATTACCTTTTTAAATTAATGATATCTAAAACATAGTTACATAAATATAAGTTTTAGTATAAATATTATGGATAGAATATACATTACTACTGAGATTGGTTTCTTATTTTCTTTCTTACCAAATATGTTATTTAATAAGTTTATTAATGTATATGAAAGAACTCCAAGGGTAAGACCATCACCGATACTATAACATAATGGCATTGCAGCTATAGTAATGAATGCAGGGAAACCTTGAGTAAAATCGGTAAAGTCTATTTTCATAACACTTTCTAGCATCATAAAACCAATCCAAATTAAGCAAGGAGCTGTAGCACAACTAGGTATAGCTATAAATATTGGAGATAGGAACATTGCCAATAAGAATAGAATACCTGTAGTAACAGCGGTTAATCCAGTTCTTCCACCTTCACTAACTCCAGCTGCGCTTTCTACATAAGTAGTAACAGTTGAAACTCCAACTAAAGAACCAAAGGTGGTTCCTATAGCATCTACGAGTAGAGCTTTTCTTGCCATTGGTACATTACCATCTTTATCTAACATATTTGCCTTAGAGCATACACCAACTAAAGTACCAACTGTATCAAAAAAATCTACAAACAAGAAGGTAAGACAAATTGTTATAAAATTAAGAAGAGCCGAACTATTAGTGAATACGGAGAAGTCAAGCTTGAATGCAATTGATTTGATAGATTCATATTTGAATAATCCATTTGGAAGATATATGCCAGCGGTAGTAGCTGCTTCAGGATTTATAACTGCACATATCCAACCGATTATAGAACAAATCAGAATGGACCAAAGCATAGCTCCCTTAATATTCTTAGAGTTCAAAACAGCTATAATAAGAATGCCAATAACTGCGATTATAGCACCAGGAGCTACCATAGAACCTAGAGATACAAGGGTAGCTTCATTAGATACTACAATACCAGCACCTGTTAAACCTATAAAAGCAATAAAAAGTCCAATACCAGCAGTAACAGCATGCTTCATTGTAAGTGGAATACAATTAACTACAGCTTCACGCACTCTAGTTACAGAAAGAATAATGAAAATTATACCTTCTACAAAAACAGCAGTAAGTGCTACTTGCCATGGAACACCCATGGCACCGCATACTGTAAATGCGAAGAATGCGTTAAGTCCCATACCAGATGCCAGTGCAAAAGGTGCATTAGCATATAGTCCCATGAGTATAGTAGTAAGTCCCGCAGCTAGACATGTAGCAGTTACAAGTGCTCCGGCAGTACCATCACCCATAGCTGTACTAAGGAAATTAGGATTTACAGCAATAATGTAAGCCATTGTTAGAAAAGTGGTAATTCCAGCAACAATTTCACGCTTTACGTTAGTTCCGTTTTCAGTAAGTTTAAAATACTTGTCCATATAAATCCCCCTAATATTAATAGATATAATTAATAATATTAGTACAATCTGTAAATATTACTAAAACAAGATATTTATCACATATAAATTATAAAAGGCACAATTTCCAACACTCTCTTATTAGAAGGAAATTCATTATTATAGTTTAAATGAGAAGCAAAGTCTTTATAGTTGCTATGAGATGTAATAAACCCCCATAATAATTTAGATACTAAAGGGTTACTATCAGTAATATTATGATTTGGCTGGGGATAGCCATAACTTGCTATTTCACCAACGATTGTACAAGGTCTACCAATATAACACTCTATGTCCATAGATGCATGTTTACTACAAACAGAAGTAATAATTAAAGTATCAGAATTAAAAGGAAGAGAGGTCGGATATTTTAATACTTTATCTTCTGTTAAAGATTTTATATTTCTTTTTATCCAACTAATCATAGAGGTATTATCTATATCAGAAGTTATTTGTTGAAACTCAAGTAACTCTAATGTATTTCTTAAAAGTTCTAAAGTACTATCTGATTTTTCTATAGTACACTGGAACTCTACAATATCTCCAGGAGAAATTGTATTCAGGTCACTATTTGTTTTTAAAGATTTGATTGCATTGTTTCGATTTAATAAAGTTTCTAGATTTATAAATAGATTAATAGATGAATTCTCTATTTCATCTATTGATTTTCTTTGAGTACTTTTAGATAAAGTCACTGTAGCTGAACCTTGAATAATTTTTCCACAAGTTAGTTCGGACAATGGTAGAGTAGCTTGAATTGTAGTTTCTTCTCTTTTTCCACTTATTTCAATGTTTTCATATCGATTTATAGCAATTTTATACATATCTCTAATAGTATCACCATTAATATAGTAGGGCATAAAGATGTTTTTCATACTATAACTCCTTATTTATAAATTTTTAATATATCCTATTTATATTCAAGATTAAATATATTTATCATTATTATTACAAATAATTTCATGTATAAATGTATAAAGTTAAATATAATAAAAATAATCCAAATATAATGTAACTGTTTCCAAATCTATGATATAATATCGTGGTAGAGGAGGGGGACATATGGAAATTTTAATTGCATTAATACTTGGTGCCATTGTAGGGTACTTTTTAAAATTAGGTGAGAAGGGGAAAATCATAAATGGTAAATTACAACAACTTGGTGTAATATTCTTATTATTTTCTATGGGAGCTTCTATAGGAGCTGATAAGAACATAATAAAAAATCTTCCAACCATAGGGTTAAAGTCTTTTTTATTTGCAGTAGCTACAATAGGTGTAAGTATAGTACTTGTGTATATCTTATCAGAAAAGTTTATGCCTAAAGAAACTCAATTACCCAAGGAAGAATCAATCTTTGATGTAGAAATCACAGAAAATGAAAAAGTGGTTGCTGAAATCCATAGTGAAATTTTAGATGATGGAAATGTTGTAATTGAAGAGTGCAGTGAGCTTTTAAGTGAGGCATGTGGGGAGGACAAGTAATATGACGTACATAATAATAGTATCTATATTAGTTGGAATGGGTTGTGGTTATTTTGTATTTCCACCAGAAATAATGAGTAGTATTGATAATCTTGCATCCATTTCATTATTTGTTTTAATCTTTTTAGTTGGTATAGATGTAGGTGGCAACAAGACCATATTTAAAGATCTAAAAAAGGCAGGATTTAAGGTGTTGTTAGTACCATTTGGAGGAATTGTAGGTAGTTTACTAGGAGGACTTTTAGTAGGATTCCTATTTAACATGGCTCTTAATGAGAGCTTAGCTATAGGTTCAGGATTTGGATGGTATAGTTTATCAGGAGTAATGCTTAAAGAGATGGGTGGAGATACTTTAGGAGCTATAGCATTTTTAACAAATGTATTCCGTGAGATGATAACAGTTATTTCGATTCCGATATTAGCTAAAAAACTGAATGGATATACTGCAATAGCACCTGCAGGAGCAACTTCTATGGATACAACATTACCACTTATATCTAAAGCAACAAATCCAGAGATAGCTGTAATAGCATTTATAAATGGAGTTATATTAAGTTCTTTAGTTCCAGTATTTGTAACATTCTTTTACAACTTAGGATAATATTACTTTATATGTTTTTAATTTTCATAATTGTAAATAAGGAATTATATAAAAATGATGGTATAAATAAGTTATTTATACCATCATTTTTATGTTTATATTTATATTAGTTAGGGACTAATAACTAATAACTAAATTAAGGTGTTTATCTATTTATATAGTGAGTATGAAGTAAATGGTGAGATTTTTCTCCATTAGGTTTTCCAAGGAATTCATCATAAAGCTTTATTATCTCAGGGTTTTCATGAGATTTTCTTATAACCTTATTAGCATCCTCACTATAAAGAGCATTCATTCTTTTTTCTATTAATGAATATTGCTCATTAGAATATGGTTGACCACCACCGTTTATACATCCTCCTGGACATGCCATAACTTCAATGAAGTGATATTTGTTAGATGTATCTTCTATATTATCTAACAAATTCTTTGCATTTGCAAGTCCATTTACAATAGCTATATTAATTTTGTTACCATCAATAACTAATGAAGCTTCTTTGATTCCTTCAAGACCTCTAACAGATTTAAAATCAAGTTCTTCTAAAGTGCTATTTGTAATCCATTCATAAGCAGTACGTAAAGCAGCCTCCATAACGCCACCACTAGTTCCGAAAATAACTCCAGCACCAGTAGATTCACCCATAATAGTATCAAAATCAGAGGAAGGTAGAGAAGCAAATTCTAATCCAGAGCGTTTAATCATTTTAGCTAATTCTCTTGTGGTTATAACTACATCGATATCTGGATTATTATTTTCATTGACAAATTCTTCTCTGTTAGCTTCGGATTTTTTGGCAACACATGGCATTACAGATACAACATAAAGTTTTTCCGATGGTATACCCAGTTTTTCAGCAAGGTATGTTTTTGCAATAGCGCCCCACATTTGTTGAGGAGATTTACATGTTGATGGAAGATTTAATAGATTTCCATAATGTTTTTCTATGAAATTAATCCATCCAGGACAACAACTAGTAATCATAGGAAGATTTTCACCACTCTTATACCTTCCTAGAAATTCTGTAGCTTCTTCCATAATAGTTAAATCTGCAGCAAAATCAGTATCATAAACCTTATCAAAGCCAAGTTCTCTTAGCGCTTCAACCATCTTACCGGTAACAGCACCTTCTTTAATACCAAATTCTTCTCCAAGTGCAGCACGAACAGCTGGAGCAGTTTGAACTACTACAAATTTATCTTTATTTCCTATAGCGTTTAATACATCTATAGTATTGTCTTTTTCCATTAATGCCCCAGTAGGACAGACATTTATACATTGACCACATAAAGTACAAGCGCTATTATTTAGCTCTTCAAAGAATGCAGTGCTTATAGTGGTATTAAAACCTCTATTTATTGGTCCAATTGCACCAACCTTTTGAACTTGGCTACAAACAGCTTCGCATCTTCTACATAAAATACATTTAGAAGTATCTCTTACTATAGATGGATTTTTAAGTTCTTTTACAGCTACAGATTTTGAACCAGTATATTTTAAGTTAGTTACTCCATAAGTACTAGCAAGCTCCTGGAGTTCACAATTTAAATTCTTTTGACAGGTTAAGCAATCCATAGAATGGTCTGATAATAAAAGTTCAATTATAGTTTTTCTTGCTGCTATTACTCTTGGAGTACTAGTATTAACAACCATACCTGGAGCAACAGTTGTACAACAAGATGGTGCTAAATTTTTTCTTCCTTCCACTTCAACTACACAAACTCTACAAGAACCAGGTTTATTAGTTGTCTTTTTATCATGAAGATTTAGGTAGCAAAGGGTAGGAATTTTTATATTAAGCTTACGTGCAGCATCAAGAATTGTGGTTCCTTGCTCCACTGATATTTCTTTATTATTTATTTTAAGTGTAACTAAACTCAATACTTTCACCTCTTTTAAATTATTAAACTAGATCTATTGCATCAACTGGACAGCTAGATTTACATGCACCACATTTAATACATTTGCTATGGTCAATTACATGCTTAGTTTTAACTTTCCCTTCGATACAGCCAACTGGACATTGTCTTGCACATTTAGTACAGCCAATACATCTATCAGTAATAACAAATTTCATAAGGTCCTTACAAACTCCTGCTGGACAAATCTTATCTACAACGTGACTTCTATATTCATCATAAAAATATTTCATTGTACTAAGAATAGGGTTAGGAGAAGTTTGTCCTAAAGCACAAAGTGAAGTATCTTTTATAGTGTTACTAAGCTCTTGAAGCTTATCCAGATCACTTAAATCACCTTCGCCCTTTGATATTCTTTCAAGAATTTCAAGTAATCGAGTGTTACCAATCCTACAAGGTGTACATTTACCACAAGACTCCTCTTTTGTAAATTCTAAATAGAATTTAGCTATATCAACCATACAGTTATCTTCATCCATTACTATCATTCCACCAGATCCCATCATAGAACCGATAGCACTTAAAGAATCAAAGTCAATAGGAGTATCTAAAAATTCTTTAGGAATACATCCACCAGAAGGTCCTCCTGTTTGAACAGCTTTGAATTCTTTATCAAATTTAATTCCTCCACCTACTTCAAAAAGAATTTCTCTTAAAGTTGTTCCCATAGGCACTTCTACAAGACCGACGTTATTAATTTTACCAGCAAGAGCAAAAACCTTAGTACCAGCAGAAGATTTAGTGCCGATTGAGCAAAACCAATCTGAACCGTTATTTATAATAGCTGGAATATTTGCTAATGTTTCAACGTTATTAACACAAGTTGGTTTATTCCAAAGCCCAGATTCAGCAGGGAATGGTGGTTTATTTGTTGGTTCTCCACGGTTACCTTCTATTGAGTGAATAAGAGCAGTTTCTTCACCACAAACAAAGGCACCAGCCCCGTATTTAATTTCAATGTCAAAATCAAAGCCTGAATTTAGTATATTTTCACCAAGGAGTCCATATTCTCTAGCTTGATTTATAGCAATTCTAAGTCTTTGAATTGCTAGTGGATATTCAGCTCTAATATATATATTACCTTTAGTAGCACCTATAGCATAACCAGCGATGGCCATAGCTTCAAGAACACTATTTGGATCTCCTTCTAAAATCGAACGATCCATGAATGCACCTGGATCACCTTCATCGGCATTACAAATAATATATTTTTGATCAGCATCATAGCTTTTTGCAAATTGCCATTTCTTTCCGGTAGGAAAGCCGCCGCCGCCTCTTCCTCTTAATCCAGATTTCAATATAACATTTATTACATCATCAGGAGTGTATTCTGTTACACATTTTCCAAGAGCTAGATATCCTTTTTCAGCAATATATTCATCAATATTTTCAGGGTTTATTAATCCACAATTTCTAAGAGCTATTCTAACTTGTTTCTTATAGAAAGTCATTTCATCTTGAGTCTTAACTTTTTCTTTTATAGTTGGCTCTTCGTAAAGTAATCTTTGTACAACATTTCCATTAACAATATGTTCATTTATGATTTCTTCAGTATCCTCAGGAGTTACGTGAACATAAAACACATCATCTGGAGTAACTTTTACTATAGGACCTTTTTCACAGAAACCAAAACAACCAGTTATGGAAACGTATACTTTATCTTCTAAACCTAACTTACTAATTTCTTTTTCAAGGTTATCTTTAATTAAATCACTTTGTGCAGACTTACACCCAGTTCCTCCGCAAATAAGTATTTCTTTTTTATAGTTATTTTTTTCACAAACAAAGCCGTCGATACCAGTTGCTTTTCTAATATCAAGGGATGATTTGTATTCCTGATAAATTTTGTTTAATTCTTCAAAGGAATTTATTTTATTCAACTTTGTTACCTCCTAATTTTACTCATATTCAGCTAATATACTTTTTACTTGGTCTGGAGTACAGTGACCGTAAACCTTATCATTTACAGTTAAAACAGGAGCTAGACCACAAGCACCAACACATCTTAAAGAACCTAGTGTAAATTTCATGTCTTCTGTAGTTTGTCCAGATTTAATACCTAGTTCTTTTTCAAATTCTTTAAGAACATCTCCAGCACCTCGAACAAAACATGCAGTACCCATGCACACATTTATTACATTCTTACCACGAGGTTCAGTAGTGAAAAATGAGTAAAATGTTACAACACCATAAACTTTAGATATAGGTAAATTTAGTTTATCAGCGACGAAAGTTTGAACTTCCTTAGGTAGATATCCAAAGATATGCTGAGCTTTATGTAAAACCTCTATTAAAGCTCCATCTTTGACAGGTAAGGAATTAATAAAGTCTTCTAATTCCTTAAACATTTGATTTTTTTCTAAGTTACAACACACTTAAAAAATACCCCCTTACTAAATAAGTTTAACATTGAAAATATACAAAATATTTTCAATAATTCATCAAATCACTAACAGTATAATACTTTTTTAAAGATTTGTATAGTGGGATTTTAAAAAAATGTAATCTGTTACAATAAATATTTATCTTAAGACTACTAGATCTAATACTCCATCTTCTTCGAGGCGGTAGTAAAGAACTGCTACGTCCCTAGATAACGATTTCTAAGCTTCCGTGGGAGTGAATACTCCATCTGAAACAAAGAACTCTGGTTATCAAGATCCATATTAGGAAAGTTAATTAAATATTTCATATCAATAATTTCTATTAGTACAATAATATTTTGTGGTAAATAAAAGAATATAATGGTAAAATATTAGTATAAAGTAAATATATGGGGTTGATATTATGAATTGTTATGATTTAGCCATAGTCAATGGAAATATATATGTGGAAGGGGAATTTATTAGAGGAAATTTGTACATTGGTAATGGGATTATTAAAAACCTGTCAAAGGATATTTTATTATCAAAAGATATTTATGATGCAAAAGGAAATTATGTATTACCGGGATTTATAGATCCTCATGTACATTTTCAGCTTAGAGTGGGTAATGAGGTTTCTACTGACGATTTTTACAATGGTTCTATAGTAGCTGCATATGGTGGAATTACAACATTTATAGATTTTTTAGATCCTGTAAAAAATATTGAAGAGTTAGAAAAAGCTTTTGTAGACAGAAAAAGAAAAGCAAAGGTTTCTCTTATAGATTATGGATTTCATAGTACTATTGCAAATTTTCAGGATAATGAAGAACTATTTATTGAGGAGATTAAAAAGAGGGGAATTTGTAGCATAAAAATTTTTACTACTTATAGTTCTAGTAATAGAAAAACCGGCTTAAGAACTATCGGCAATTTACTGAAGATTTCAAAAAAAATGAAAGTTATAATTTTATCTCATAGTGAAAATGAAGAGTTAATCAGAGAGGGAAAGTTTCCAGTAAAATCCCATGAAGAAAATAGACCCACATTATGTGAGACTACAGAAGTTTTAACTTTAGCTGAAATGACTAAGAATATGGATGGGTATATGTATATTGTACACCTTAGTTCAGGAGAATCTTTAAGACGAATTATGGATTTATATAAAAGTTTAATAAATAAAAATTTATTTATAGAAAGCTGCCCTCAATATTTTTATTTATCTAAAGATAATTATTTATTAAAGGATGGCTTTTTATATACCTTAACGCCACCACTTAGATCTTTAGAAGAAATTGATGAATTAAGAAAAAATATAGATCATGTTAGTGTGATAGGTACTGATCATTGTCCATTTAAATCTAATGAAAAAGCAAGAGAAACTTTAGATTTAATTCCTATGGGAATAGGGGGAATAGAATATTCTTTTAATTTATTGTATACAATGTTTGGTGATGAAATAATTGATAAGTTTACAAAGAATCCAGCAAAGATTCATGGTTTATATCCTAAAAAAGGAACGTTACTCTCAGGATCAGATGCTGATGTTGTAATATTTGACCCTTTAGATAGGCATAAAATAAAATACTCTCATTCCAATTGTGACTACAATTTATATGAAGGACTAGATGTAAAAGGTAAAGTAATTACGACTATTTCAAGGGGAAGATTTATTATAAAGGATGGAAAATTGGTAGGTAATGAAAAAGGAAATTACGTAGGTAGAGAGTTAAAGTTATAGAAAACACTAAAAAGCTTGTATAGTTATATATTTTTGTGACTAATTAATCAGTAAGAATAAAGGGAGGTGCTTTAGTAGGATTATAATCTTGCTAAAGAGAATTATGAATTATAAGGTAATAGGTAGTAGTGTATCTAGATTAGATGGTGTGGCAAAGGTTACAGGGAAGGCTAAGTATGCTGATGACTATTTTGAAAGGGAAATGCTAATAGGAAAGGTGCTTAGAAGTCCTTATGCCCATGCAAAAATAAGAAGTATTGATGTTTCTAAAGCAAAAAATTTAGATGGTGTTGAAGCAGTAATTACTTATCAAGATTTACCAAAAATAAAATTTGCAACGGCTGGACACCCTTGGACCTTTGATGAAGCACATAGAGATGTAGAAGATAGATTAATCATTACTGATAAAGTTCGCTTTTGTGGAGAACCAGTGGCGGCAGTTGTAGCCATAGATGAAATAATAGCTCTAAAAGCTATAAAACTTATAGATGTAGAATATGAAGTGTTGCCATTTGTAATGGATCAGGAAGAAGCTATAAAAGAAGGTGCCCCAATAATACATGAAGAAAGACAAAATAATATTATTAGCTCTTTTGGCAATGAAGTAGGAGACGTAGAAATAGAGTTAAAAGAAGCTGACAAAGTATTTACAGGTAAATTTAATACTAGTACTGTACAACATTGTCATCTGGAAAATCATAGTGCATATGCTTATATGGAGTCAGATGGAAGAATTGTAATAGTAACTTCTACTCAAATACCACATATTGTAAGAAGGGTAGTAGGACAGGCACTAGGGATGCCATGGGGAAGAATAAGGGTTATAAAGCCATATATAGGTGGTGGATTTGGAAATAAGCAAGATGTTGTTATAGAGCCATTAACTGCAGCAATGACACTTGCGGTTAATGGAAGACCAGTTAGATATGCATTAACTAGAGAAGAATGTTTTATAGACACAAGGGTTCGTCATGCTATGCGATTTACATTTAAAACTGGAGTTACTAAGGAAGGTAAGTTACTAGCAATAGATATAAAGAACTTAGTAAATAATGGAGCATATGCATCTCATGGACATTCAGTGACCATGAGCTGTGGGAGTAAATTTAGACCATTATATAATTTTAATGCTATAAAATATGAGCCTAAAACTGTATATACTAATATGCCGGTAGCAGGAGCTATGAGAGGATATGGAGTTCCACAAATTTCATTTGCTCTAGAAAGTCATTTAGATGATATTGCTAGAGAACTAAATATAGATCCTGTGGAATTCAGATTGAAAAATTTGGTGAAGCAAAATCATGTAGATCCATCCTCCAAAAATGTGGTGCGTTCCATGGGACTATCACAGTGTCTTGAAAAGGGAATGGAATTAATAAATTGGAATGAAAAGAAAAAGCTATATAAAAATCAAATAGGTAGTTTAAGACATGGAGTAGGAATGGCTTGTTTTAGTTATTTTGCAGGTACCTATCCCGTAGCTCTAGAAGCAGCAGGTGCAAGGATTGTGATGAATCAAGATGGTTCGGTACAGTTGCAAATTGGGGCTACAGAAATTGGTCAAGGTAGTGATACTATATTTGCACAAATGACTTCGGAGGTTTTAGGAATTCCAATTGATATGGTTCATGTAATTTCAAATCAAGATACTGATATTACTCCATTTGATACAGGTGCTTATGCATCAAGACAAACTTTTGTTACAGGTGCTGCAGTTAAAAAAGCTGCTATGGAGGTAAAGAGTAAAGTTCTTCAGTTTGCTAGCAGAAAAAATGGCCTCAATCCTGAGGTAATGGATATAGTTGACTGTAATGTAGTTGAAAAAACAACGGGTATAGTTGTCTGTTCTCTTGAGCATATAGCGTTAGAATCATTTTATGATAGGATTTACAGTTCTCCTATAACTAGTGACACTTCTGTTAATATAAGGACTAATGTAGTTGCTTATGGAGCAACCTTTGCAGAGGTTGAAGTAGACATAAAAACTGGTCAAATAACCGTAGTAGAAATATATAATATTCATGATTCTGGAACTATAATTAATCCAATGCTAGCAGAAGGGCAAGTTCACGGTGGTGTAAGTATGGCACTAGGATATGCTTTATCAGAGCAAATGATATTTGATGAGAAGACTGGAAGAGCTCTTAATAACAATCTTTTAGACTATAAATTACAAACTATTTTAGACACGCCTAATATTGGTTCAGCATTTGTAGAAATTCCAGATGATGCAGGAAGTTTTGGACAAAAATCTTTAGGTGAAAATACAACACTTTCTCCAGCCCCAGCTATAAGAAATGCAGTTTTAGATGCAACTGGTGTTGCTTTTAATAGAATACCAATGAATCCACAAAGAGTATTTGAAAAGTTTAAGGAAGAGGGCTTAATATAGGATTTACCTTAAATTTAAGAGTGCAGATTGTATAGTTAGTAGACTATATAAATATAGAAGGAGGTGAATTTTAGTAGAGTGTTAAATCTCTATTAAAGATAAAAATGTTTGATATTAAGAATATACAAGAGCCTAGAAGTGTAGAAGAGGCAGTAAAAATTCTTCATGAAAATAATAATCTAAAAATAATATCTGGTGGAACTGATGTTTTAATTAAATTGCATCATGGTGATATGGAAGAAGTAGAACTTTTAAGTCTAAAAAATTTAAAAGAATTAGACT
Organism: Clostridium sp. UBA4395; assembly: GCF_002390995.1. Taxonomy (NCBI): domain Bacteria; kingdom Bacillati; phylum Bacillota; class Clostridia; order Eubacteriales; family Clostridiaceae; genus Clostridium; species Clostridium sp. UBA4395. The sequence goes on along the minus strand of NZ_DGRF01000035.1, from coordinate 29,153 downwards.
TCATAAAGGTTCTAGAAAATGACACCATAGAAATTGGCTCTACTACTTGCTTTACCAATATATATAGAAATAAAATTATAAAAGATTTTATTCCTTCTTTAGGGCAAGGGGCTATATCTATGGGAGGACCACAGATAAGGAATATGGCCACTATTGGAGGGAATGTATGTAATGGAGCTGTTTCAGCAGACAGTGCACCAAGTTTATTTGCTTTTAATGCTAAATTAAGACTTAGAAGTTTTCAGGGAGAGAGAATAGTTCCAATAGAGGAATTCTACGAAGGTCCTGGAAAGGTTAATATAAGAAAAGATGAAATTCTAATAAGCATTTTAATTGAGAAAAAAGACTATGAGGGAGTAAGGGGAACATATATTAAGTATAGTAATCGAAAGGCAATGGATATTTCTATGCTAAGTGTATGCGTTGTAGCTAGTGTTAAGGAAAATAAATTTAAAGATTTAAGAATAGCGTTAGGGGTAGCTGGGCCTACTCCTATAAGATGTAAGGATGCAGAAAAGTATGCCCTCGGTTTAGAAAATTTAGAAGAAAATATTAATAATATTGCACAATATGCAGTAAAATCAGCAAGTGCGAGAGACTCATGGAGAGCATCAAAAGCGTATAGGGAGCATTTAATAAAAGAATTAACAGTACGAGGTATTTATGAAGTAACTAAATAAGGTGGGATTTTATTATGATTGATAAGAATTATAGAAAGATATCAGTAAAAGTAAATGGAAAAAATTATAATTTAGAAGTAGATGTACGAGAATCTTTGTTAGATGTATTACGAAATAGACTTCAATTTACAGGGGTAAAGCAAGGATGTTCAGTTGGAGAATGTGGAGCTTGTACAGTACTAGTGGATGGAATACCTATAGATTCATGTATTTATATGGCTGTGTGGGCTGATAAAAAAGAAATTTTAACCATAGAGGGTGTATCAGAAAATGGAAACTTATCAAAGGTTCAAAAGGCATTTATAGAAGAGGGTGCAATTCAATGTGGATTCTGTACTCCAGGATTAGTACTTACAACTACAGCGTTGGTAAATAGTGGTGAAGATTATACTGATGAAGAAATAAAAAGAGAAATATCTGGACATTTATGTAGATGTACAGGATATCAAAAAATATTTAATGCTACAAAAAAATCCCTTAAGAAATAAATTGAATAGAAAAAATTCCAGTTGATATTTAGGCTAGAATTTTTTGTGGAAAAATAAGAGATATAAAGAGTAGTGATCAACTTTCTATATCTCTTATATAGATTTGGGGAATACAAAGTAGTTATTTGTTTAAAGACATACCTGATTAAGCTTTAATAACAGGTTTTTGAGACTTATCACTAGGTAAGATTAAATTTAATATTACAGCAAATATAGTTGCAGTTGTTACACCAGAACCAAAGATTATTTGTAAGGATTCTGGGAACATACTAAGAGCTTCAGGTCTAACAATGACACCTACACCTAAAGCAAAAGATATCCCAATTACAAAAATGTTCCTTCTAGTCATATCAACTTTGCCTAGAATTTTAATACCAGAACAAGCAATAGAACCGAACATAACTATACCAGCAGCTCCAAGAACTGGACTCGGCATAATTGATATTAAAGAAGCAAATTTTGGTATCAAACCCATTATAGATAATATTATTCCAGCTATAATTATAACAAACCTACTAGCAACTCCTGTAACATTTATAAGGCCAGTACATTGGCTAAAGGATGTATTTGCAGTAGAGTTAAAAAATCCAGCTAGAATTGATCCAAGACCATCACAAAGTACACCTCCAGAAAGTTGGTTGTCAGAAACCTCAATTTCACATGCCTCTCCAATAGCTAGAGTATCACCTACAGTTTCTACAGTAGTTGCTAGATAAACAGCTAAAAAACTAATAATCGCTGGTATAGAGAATTTAATTCCGAATTTAAGAGGTCTAGGAATAGAAATCCAGGATGCAGCAGATATTGGAGTAGTGTCTAATAAGTTGAGAGGTATAGCTAATAAATATCCACATAATATACCTATAAATATTGAGCAAGAACTTATAAAAGTATTTTTAGATTGATTAGTAATTATAATAATAATTAGGACAATAGCACCAAGCAATAAAAATTTAGGATCTCCATAGTTTGGGTTTCCAGAGCCTCCAGCTAACCAATCAATTCCAACAGGAATGATAGTGATACCTATCATAGTAACAACAGTACCAGTAACAAGTGGTGGAAAAATTTTTTTAACATGGTTAATAAAAAAGCTTAGAATTACTTCTAGTAAGGCACCTACCATTGTAGCTGTACATATGGTAGCAATACCTAAAGTCATATTGCCGTTATAAGTGCTACCGATGGCAATAGCCGGACTTACAAAAGCAAAGGAGGTACCCATGATAAATGGAAGCTTGCTTCCTATAGGTCCAATACCTTTAGCTTGAATAAGTGTTGTAAGACCAGAAGCAAATAGGGCACATGAGACTAGAAATGATGTGTCAGATATTTTTAATCCTAGTGCACCAGCTACTACTAGTGGAACCGCTACTATACCACTGAAACATGCAAAAATTGCTTGAAATGCAAGAATTAAAGTTTGTTTCATAGGTGGTTTGTCATCTAGTTTAATTCTAACAAGCGATTTCTTTGGAGCGTTAGTTGTTTGCAATTTAATTCCCCCTCTAAATTTATAATTATATCTTATGCATAATGCATGAAGTGCCATAAATATTTTACTAACTAATTAATATAAAAGATAAAGAAAAAACATATACTTAATTATAGTTTATGAATAATCATAATGGATTTATGAATAATCATAATGGATTTATGAATAAATATTAAGAGAATAAAAAATCTAAGCTTGAAATAAATAAATCTAAGTTATTTAGATTATACCAATGAAAAAAGTTCAATAAATCTATAAAGCCAATAAAAATTTAGAATTATACGATTTTTTATTTACAATAAATGGTATAAGAGTTATAATTTAATTAACCAGTCAGTAAGTGAATTTGTGGTGAACTACAAAAAATAAGCATAGAAATTTATTCTGGAATAGGAGATTAATAAATTGAGGAGTGGATTTTGTGGAAAATATTAAAAATCTTATGGAGAGACTTAAAAAACTAGATTTTAGGGAGATGTACAATAATGATTTTTTCTTAACATGGGAAAAAAGTAATGAAGAATTAGAATCAGTATTTGTTGTTGCTGATATTCTTCGTTCAATGAGAGAAAATAATATATCCACGAGAATTTTTGATAGTGGATTAGGTATTTCGGTATTTAGAGATAATTCTACTAGAACTAGATTTAGTTTTGCTAGTGCATGCAACTTATTAGGACTAGAGGTACAAGATCTCGATGAAGGAAAATCTCAAATTGCTCATGGAGAAACTGTCCGTGAAACTGCAAATATGATTTCTTTTATGGCAGACATAATTGGAATTAGAGATGATATGTTTATAGGAAAGGGTAATGCTTATATGAAAGAAGTTTCTAATGCTGTTCAGGAAGGTTACTCTGATGGAGTATTAGAACAACGTCCGACTCTGATTAATTTACAATGTGATATAGACCATCCAACTCAATGTATGGCGGATTTATTACACTTGATTCACTATTTTGGTGGAGTGGAAAATTTAAAAGGTAAAAAATTAGCTATGACTTGGGCTTACTCACCTTCTTATGGAAAACCACTTTCGGTTCCTCAAGGAGTTATTGGACTTATGACAAGAATGGGAATGGAAGTTGTATTAGCACATCCAGAAGGATATGATGTACTTCCTGAAGTAGAGGAAGTTGCTAAGGTAAATGTAGAGAAAAATGGTGGAAGCTTTACAAAGACTAATTCTATGAAAGAAGCCTTTGAAAATGCAGATATAGTTTATCCAAAGAGCTGGGCACCATTTGAAGCTATGGAAAAACGTACACAACTATATTTAAAGAGGGATATAGCAGGTATTGATGAACTTGAAAAAGAATTGTTGAAAGAAAATGCTAGATATAAGGATTGGGAATGCAATGAAAAAATGATGGAGCTTACTAAGGATGGTAAAGCATTATATCTTCATTGTTTACCAGCGGATATAACAGGTGTAAGTTGTGAAATTGGAGAAGTAGGAGAATCTGTATTTAATCGTTATCGTGAATTACTATATCGTGAAGCTGGATTTAAGCCATATATAATTGCTGCCATGATGTTCTTAAGTAAAGTTAAGGATCCTACATCTGTTTTTGAGAAATTGCTAGAAGAAGATAAGCCAAGATTTATAGAAAAATAAAGAGTAAATAGATTGATTAAATTATGTATTTACTTAAGGGTATATAATGCTTTTAAGTAACTTATGAATTATAGGGGGAGTAAATATGAGTGACAAAATACGCCCAATAAGTTTTGAAAAACTCATTAACTGGATTTTTACTGAACTAAAAACTAAAGAAAGTATTTTTGGAATTCATAAAGATAAGTTTTACTATGGAATCCCTAATAACACTATTCCTTTTTTAGGGGAGAGTTTAGGCCTACCAATTGGTCCAGCAGCAGGTCCTAGTTCACAATTAGCACAAAATATTATAGCAGCATATCTTACTGGTAGTAGATTTATTGAGTTAAAGACAGTCCAGATTATTGATGGAGAAGATCTTCCAGTGTTAAAGCCATGTATTAATGCTGAGGATGAATGCTATAACGTAGAGTGGTCTACAGAACTAACTGTAGAAGAAGCTTTTGAGGAATATGTGAAAGCTTGGATTATATTACATGTTTTGATGAAGGAACTTAACTTAAGTGTAGACAGAGACTTTGTTTTTAACATGAGTGTAGGATATGATTTTGATGGAATAAAATCAGATAAAATAGATTCCTACATAGAAAATTTGAAAAATTCACAAAATACAAAAATATGGAAGGAATCTATTCAAGTGTTGGAGAATAATATAGAAAAATTTTATAGATTTTCAATTGAAGATTTATATAAAATTCCTTCAAGGGTGTGCAATTCAATTACACTATCAACTCTACATGGATGTCCTCCACAAGAAATAGAAAGAATTGCTATTTATTTATTAAAAGAAAAACATCTTCATACCTTTGTAAAGATGAATCCTACATTGCTTGGTGAAGCATTTGTAAGAAAAATTCTTAATAAAATGGGGTATGAATATATAAAACTAAATTCACATCATTTTAAAAATGATCTGCAATACAATGATGGAATAAAAATGATAAAAAAATTAAAAGCCGTAGCTGAAATGGAAAGTATGGAGATTGGAGTAAAACTTACAAATACTCTTCCAGTAAGGATATTAAATGAAGAACTACCAGGAGAAGAGATGTACATGTCAGGTAGATCTTTATATCCTTTAGCTATTAATTTAGCAAGTAACCTTTCAGAGGAATTTGAAGGAAAATTATATATTTCATATTCTGGTGGAGCTGAATTCTTTAATGTAGATAAGATATTTGAAACAGGAATATGTCCAATAACTTTTGCTACTACAATATTAAAACCAGGTGGTTATGAAAGAATTAACCAGATAGCTAAAAAGGTAGAACCACTTATTTCTAATAGAAAGTCAACAATTGATATGCAATTACTAAAAATACTAGCAAAGGAATCAATTGATGATAAGCATCACCTTAAGAAAGCAAGGCTAGTTAAAAGTAGAAAACTATATAAGGACTTACCCATATATGATTGTGCAATTGCACCTTGTAGTGAAGGCTGTCCCATTGAACAACAGATTCCAAAGTATATAGAACTTGTGGGAGAAGAAAAATACGATGAAGCTTTTGAAGTAATAGTTAGAGATAATGCAGCTCCAGCTATAACAGGGACCTTATGTAATCATAACTGTCAAAATAAATGTGCTAGACTAGATTATGATAGTTCCTTAGAAATTAGAAGAATGAAAAAAATAGCCGTGGATAATGCTGAAGAACTATATACAAAGAATATAAAACCAGGTGCAATTAAAAGTCATAAAAAGGTAGCTATCATAGGAGCTGGGGTAGCAGGTTTATCTACAGCAATGTACCTTAGAAGAAATGGTATTAGTGTAGAAGTATTTGAAAAAAGAGATAAACCATATGGAATTATAAATTATGTAATTCCAAGTTTTAGAATAGATAATTTAGCTTTAGAACAGGATTTTAAAATGGTAAAAAGCCATGGAGTTAAGATAAATTTTAATGTAGCTGAAGAGGTTGATTTAAATGTTCTAAAGAAGAATTTTGATTATGTTGTCCTAGCAACTGGAGCTTGGAAGCCAGCAAGTATTTCACTTAAAAAAGGTAATGATAGAGTCTTAAATGCTATTGAATTCTTAGAGGATTTTAAAGAAAACAGTGAGGATATAAAACTAGGAACCCATGTATGTGTTATTGGTGGAGGGGATGTAGCCATGGATGTATCTCGTGCTGCCAAAAGAGTTAATGGAGTTGAAAAGGTAACTATTATATATAGGAGAACTAAAGATTTAATGCCTGCTAGTAGAGAAGAAATTAAATTAGCTATTGAAGAAGGTATTGAATTTAAAGAGTTATTATCCCCTGTATCGTTAGAAGATAATATTCTTGTTTGTGAAAGAATGATTTTAGGAGAACAAGATAAATCAGGTAGAAAAGGTCCAATTTCCTTAGGAAAACATGAAAGTATAAATGCAACTACAGTTATAGTAGCTGTTGGAGAAAAAATAGATTCAGAATTATTTGAAAGTCTTGGTATAGATATAAATTCTAAAGGAATTCCTGAAGTAAACAGTAAATGTGAAACTAATATGTCTAACGTATATGTAGCCGGGGATGCCAAAGGAGGTCCAGGTACTATAGTAGAAGCATTGTCCCATGGAAAAATTATAACTCGGGACATTTTAAAAAAAGAAAATATGCCTTGTGATTTCATTAGGGCTGAGGAAAATACTTGTGGATATGAACTTAAGAAATCTTATGAAAGAAAGGGTGTACTACTTGAAACAATACCTTCTAAGGAAGAGGCTATCAGATGTCTTAAATGCAATAATATTTGTGAAATATGCGTAGATGTTTGTCCTAATAGAGCAAATGTGTTTATAGATATTAAAGAAGGTCCTATAGTAGGTCATCAAATTATACATTTAGATGGTATGTGTAATGAATGCGGAAATTGTGGAGTATTTTGTCCATATAAAGGTAATCCTTACAAAGATAAAATTACTATATTTTGGAGTGAGGAAGATTTTGAAAACAGTAGCAATTCAGGTTTCTGTGTAATAGATTCTATTAAAGGTATTTTTAAAGTTAGGGATGAAAAAGGTGAAATTTATAATTGGTGTATTGAAGAAAATAACTCAGAATCAATCTCCAAGGAAATGAAATCTATTATTAAAACTTGTGTAAACAGGTATGAATATATAATCTAGAGGTATATAAATAAGGTTATAATATTTAATCTATAGGGGGAGTGTGAATGCTACTAGTAGGTAATGGGATAGTTGTAACCAGAGATGATTTAAACACAATTATAGATGATGGATGTATAGTTATAGAAAAAGATAAAATTGTAGAAGTAGGAATTACAAAAAAATTAAAAGAAAAATATCTAGACTATAAATTCATTGATGCAAGAGGAAAATTAATAATGCCGGGTTTTATAAATACACATATGCATTATTACAGTACCTTTGCTAGAGGAATTGCTAATGATAGTCCTCCAGCAAAATGTTTTTTAGATATATTGAAGGGATTATGGTGGAGATTAGACAAAAAGTTAACTCTAGAGGATGTATATTATAGTGCAATAGTTCCAATGATAGATCAAATTAAAAATGGTGTAACAACTTCCTTTGATCATCATTCCAGTCCATATGGTTTAAGGGGGAGTTTATTTACTATTGCAGATGCAGCTAAGGAAGTAGGTATTAGAAGTAACCTGAGTTATGAAACTTCTGATAGAGATGGGGAGAACGTAATAAAACAAAGTATTGAAGAAAATATTGAATTTATAAAATATTGTAATAGAGAAAAGAATGATATGATAAAAGGATTATTTGGACTTCATGCATCTATGACTATTAGTGAAAATACTGTAGAGAGATGCCTAACAGCCATAGAGGGTTTAAATACAGGATTCCATGTACACTGTGCTGAAGGAATTGAAGATGTACAAGATTCTATGGAAAAGTATGGTGTAGGCGTAATTGAAAGATGGTATAAAAGAGGTGTTCTTTCTGATAAAACTATGGCTATTCATTGTGTACACATAACTGATGAGGAAATGGATATGCTGAAAGAAAAGAACTCCATAGTAGTTAATAATCCTCAATCTAATATGGGTAATGCAGTGGGAACATCACAAATCTTAAAAATGTCTAAAAAACAAATATTGTTGGGGTTGGGAACAGATGGATACACCTCTGATATTTTAGAGTCTTATAAAACTGGAAGTACTATTCAAAGGCATGAAGCTAAGGACTCAACAGTAGCTTGGGTAGAATTACCACAAATGCTTTTCAAAGGAAATAGAGTTATAACTGAAAGATTTATAGATAATTCCATAGGAATTATAAAAGAAGGTGCATTAGCTGACGTTATAATTGTTGACTATAATCCTCCAACACCTATATATAAAGATAATATAGATAGTCACATTCTATTTGGAATAAGTGGAAGACATGTTGAAACTACTATTGTAAATGGGAAGATTATAATGATGAATAGAAAACTGGTTAATTTAGATGAGGAAAGAATTAGGGCTAGAAGTAGAGAACTAGCAGCGGAGGTTTGGAAGAGGTTTTAAAAAGGAGTGAAAAAGGGTGGACATTTTAAATGTTCTTACTGTTAATAAAGGAGAAAAAATATCTATAGTAGGAGCTGGAGGAAAGACCACTCTTATGTTTATCCTAGCAGAAGAGTTGAAAAAAAGAGGAAGAGTTCTTATAACAACAACAACTAAAATACATCTACCTAAAAGAAATCAATACAATTGTTTAATTCTAAAGGACAGCTTTGAAGACTATATTAATGAAGAAAGTAAGTATATTCTAAACGGAAATGAAGTATATGTATACTATGGGGATATAAGTAAAACAAATGAATCAGATGGTGAAATTCATGTTTATGGTTCTAGTGTTAATATAGAAAATAAAGTCATTGGAATTGATGATAAAAGTATTTCTAATATACTTAACAATTATGATTATATTTTAATAGAATCTGATGGAGCAAAAGAAAAAACTTTAAAAGCTTGGAAGGAAGATGAGCCAGTAGTAAGTAATTTTACTAGTACAACAATAGGAGTTTTAAGCGGAGAAGCCTTAAATTTAAAAATCGATGATGGAAATATTCATAGGATTGATGAGTTTTTAAAACTTATAAATAAAAGCGTAGGAGATAGTATAAATGAAGAAGATTTGCTAGGTTTAATATTTAAAAAAGAAGGATTATTTAAAAACTCCAAAGGTAGAAGAATTTTATTTATAAATAAGGTAGAAGAAGAGGACTTTAAGAAATTAGAAAATCTAATAGAAAATATAACAATGAAAAATAAAGAATTAAAGTTATTAGACGGAATACTTATTGGAAGCTTATTAAATAAAACATATAGAGTTATATATGAAGAATCTAGAGAAAAGCTTTAAGGGGGATTCAATGTGGTGACTGGGATTGTTATGGCATCAGGCCGTAGTACTAGGATGGGAAGGTATAAATTACTATTAAAATATAAGGGTAAATATCTAATAGAATATGTTTTAGATGCAGTAAATAAAAGTAATTTAGAAGATAAAATTGTAGTAACTGACAATGAAACGATAGCAGAGTTAGCTCAGACTAGAGATTTAAAATTAGTTAAAAATTCCCAGGCATATATGGGGCAAAGTCAATCTATAAAACTTGGATTGAAAGCTGCATCTAAAATTTCTGGATATGCTTTTATTACAGGGGATCAACCTTTTTTAAATGAGAGTCTTATAAATAAACTTATCGAAGAATTTAAAAAAAATCAAGATAAGTTTATTGTACCAATTTATAAAGGTAGAAGAGGAAATCCTGTAATATTTCCATGGAAGTATCGAAATGAACTTTTAGCACTTAATGGAGATTTGGGCGGAAAAACCATTTTAAAAAAACATGAGGATAATATATTTTTTGTGGAAATAGATGAAGAGTATTTTCTTTGGGATATTGATACAGAAAAGGATTATATAGAATTATTGCAATCAAATTATCATTAAGTAAGGGGACGATTTGGTGATAAATAATAGAATAATTGTAAGAGGTGGAGGCGATATTGCCTCAGGTACTATACAAAAACTTCATAGAAGTGGATTTAAAGTCCTAGTACTTGAGATAGAGATGCCTTCTAGTATTAGAAGAAATGTATCTTTTAGTGAGGCAGTATTTGATGGTGAAACAACAATTGAAGGTATGAAGGGTGTTCTTGTTAGAACCTATGATGAAATACTAGAAGCTTGGGATATGGGATATATTCCGGTAGCTGTTGATAGATATGGAAAGCTCATTGAAACAGTTAAACCTATTGCTGTAGTTGATGCAATTTTAGCGAAAAAAAATTTAGGTACCACTATAGATATGGCACCTATAACCATTGCATTAGGCCCTGGATTTAAAGCAGGTATAGATGTAAATATAGTAGTAGAGACCATGAGAGGACATAGTTTGGGAAGATTAATATTTGATGGTTATGCTTTAGAGAATACAGGAGTACCAGGATATATATGTGGTTATGCAAAGGAAAGAGTAATTTATAGTTCTTATGAAGGAAAAATTAAGAATATAAGACAAATAGGAGATATAGTTAAAGCTAACGAAACTATAGCACTAATAGATGATTTAGAAGTAAAAGCTAAAATTGATGGAGTACTAAGAGGCATTATTAGAGATAACACTTATGTTACAAAGGGGTTAAAAATTGCAGATGTAGATCCAAGGTATGATGAGATAAGTAATTGCAATACTATTTCTGATAAGTCAAGAACTATAGGTGGATCAGTTCTAGAAGGAATATTATACTTTCAATCTATTATACCCTTTTTATCTGCAGCAAAGTAAATAAAAGTTTCTAGTTTATTGGCGTTGCTAAATTTATTTAGTAATATCAATAAATTAGATTATAATACAGGTTAATTGTATTGAATTATATAGGTTTTTATTTGAATCAACTAATTAATTAGTTAGTAAGTATTTAAATTATTGAAATAATGGTTTATAAATAAAATATATTTATATTTAAAGGGGGATTTAATTATGTCAGAAATTACATGCCAAGAAGAAATATTGAAATTAGCAAAAAACTATAAGGCTGATATGACAAGGTTTTTAAGAGACATGATAGCTATTCCTAGTGAAAGTTGTGATGAAAAGAGAGTAGTTTTAAGAATCAAAGAGGAAATGGATAAAGTAGGTTTTGACAAAGTAGAAATAGACAAGATGGGAAATATACTAGGTTATATAGGACATGGCAAGCATGTAATTGCTATGGATGCACATATTGATACTGTTGGAATTGGAGATATAAATAATTGGACTAATGATCCATATGAGGGTTATGAAAATCATGAAGTTATTTATGGTAGAGGTGGTTCTGATCAAGAAGGTGGAATGGCTTCAATGGTTTATGCAGGTAAGATAATCAAAGATTTAAATTTAGAAGATGATTACACTCTAATAGTTACAGGTACTGTACAGGAAGAAGATTGTGATGGATTATGCTGGCAATATATTATAAATGAAGACAATATAAAACCAGATTTTGTAGTAATAACTGAACCAACTTCAACTAATATTTATAGAGGGCACAGAGGGAGAATGGAAATAAAAGTGACAACTCATGGAATTAGTTGTCATGGTTCAGCACCAGAAAGAGGAGATAATGCGATATTCAAAATGGGTCCTATTCTTAATGAATTAAAAGAGTTAAATAAAAGATTAATAGATGATTCATTCTTAGGAAAAGGAACTTTAACAGTTTCAGAAATATTCTTTTCATCACCTTCTAGATGTGCAGTAGCTGATGGTTGTACTGTTTCCATAGACAGAAGACTTACTAATGGGGAGACTTGGGAATACGCTTTAGATCAAATAAGAGAATTACCTTCAGTTAAAGAGGCTAAGGCTAAAGTAGAAATGTATACCTATGAAAGACCTGCCTATACAGGACTTATCTATCCAACAGAGTGCTATTTTCCAACTTGGGTTCTTGAAGAATCACATCCAGCTTGTAAAACTTTAATAGATTCTTATAAAGGGTTGTTCAAGGAAGATCCATTAGTAGATAAGTGGACATTTTCGACTAATGCAGTATCTATAATGGGAAGGTATGGTATACCTTGTGTTGGTTTTGGTCCAGGCCATGAAGATCAAGCTCATGCACCAAATGAATTAACCTGGAAAGATGAACTTGTAAAATGTGCAGCTATGTATGCTTTAATTCCAATTATCTACGTAAAAGAATACTGTAAGTAAGACTCCAAATCTATGATTTGGTTAGTCGCACTTACTCATTCGACGAAGGAGAAGGAGTTTCATTTAATACAACTCCAAATCTATGATTTGGTTAGTCGCACTTACTCATTCGGCGAATGAGAAAGGATTTTTAGAGGTTAAGTCAATAAAACTGAGGTGGGATTATGGAAAAAGTTAAGGGATTAGTATGTTCTAAATGTGGTAAGAAAGTTGGAGAAGAAGTAATGTATCACTGCCCAGACTGTGGCATAGAAGGAACACTAGATGTAGTTTATAATATGGACTTAGTTAAAAGGGAATTAACTAAGGAACATCTAAAGGGAAATGAAGATAAGAATGTTTGGAGATATATTCCTATTCTTCCTCTGGAATCTAGAGAAGGTATGGCACCTTTACAAATAGGAGGAACACCACTTTATAAAGCCAATAGATTAGAAAAGTTATTAAATATAAAGAATGTATATGTTAAGGATGAAGGTAGGAATCCTACAGCATCTTTTAAGGATAGAGCTACAGCTATTGGTGTGGCCAAAGCAATAGAACTAAAAAAAGATATTATGTGTGCAGCATCTACAGGCAATGCAGCTTCTTCTCTTTCAGGATTTGCAGCTTGTATGGGAATAAAAAACTATATATTTGTTCCTAAAAACATTCCAGAGGCAAAACTAACACAACTTCTAGTATTTGGAAGTGATGTAATTTTAGTAGATGGTGATTATGATGTAGCATTTGGATTTTGTTTAGAAGCTGTGAATCATTTTGGTTGGTATAACAGAAGTTGTGCCATAAATCCTTACTTAGCAGAAGGGAAAAAAACTGCTGCTTTTGAAATATGCGAGCAATTAAACTTTAAGGTGCCAGACAAAGTAATTATGTCTGTGGGGGATGGATGTTCCATATCTAGTGTATGGAAAGGGTTTAAGGAATTTTATGAACTAGGTTTAATAGATCGGCTTCCAACAATGGTATCAGTACAAGCAGAAGGAGCTAATCCAGTTAATAGAGCTTATAGAAATGGAATAAGAGCATTTAGTTATATACCACCAGTAACTATTGCAGATAGTATATCTGTAGGAGTTCCGAGAAATGGATATAAAGCTTTAAATGCTCTTGAGGAAAGCAATGGGATTGCTATTGATGTCAGTGATGAAGAAATTTTAAGTGCAATAACAACCTTAGCAAGGCAGACTGGAGTATTTGGGGAACCAGCAGGAGTAACTAGTTTTGCTGGACTTAAAAAATTAGTTGAACTAGACCAAATAAGAGAAGATGAAACGGTGATTATTGTAGTTTCAGGTAGTGGTCTTAAGGATATAAAATCAGCTCAACAAGCAGTTAATAAGCCAGAATTAATAAAGCCAGATATAAATAAATTGATTGAATATTTAAAATGTTTGTCCTAAATGATAATGAATTCCTTTATAAAGATTTTGAGGAGGATATAAAATGCATAAATTAATAGATTTAGAAGTTAATGAGGATCAAATTCTAAAAACAGCAGAGAGTGCAAAAGAGAGAAATATAATTATTCCTACTATTGCTCAAATGAAGGATCCAAATAAAATACCAGAAGAGATTAAAAATAAACTTGCCGAAACTGGCCTTTGGGATATTGATCCAATCAACTTATTTAGAATATCTTGGTACAATCAGCCAATTAAAGAAGGCGGTTTATATAACACATTACCCAATTATATAGAAATACCACAAGAAATATCAGGAGTTAAAGCTAGGATTTTTGCTATGTCAGGAAAGTTTTTTCCTATAGGAGCTCATAAAGTTGGAGCAAGCTATGCTTGTCTTGTACCAAGACTTGTAACAGGACAATTTGATCCAAAGTTTCATGAAGCTGTTTGGCCATCAACTGGAAATTACTGCAGAGGCGGAGCTTATAACTCAACATTACTAGGTTGTAAATCAATTGCTATTCTTCCTGAAAATATGAGTAAAGAGCGTTTTAATTGGCTAAAGAGTATAGCTGGAGAAGTAATTGCAACTCCAGGATGTGAAAGTAATGTTAAAGAGATTTATGATAAGACCTGGGAACTCAGAAGAACTAGAGATAATGTTGTTATATTTAATCAATTTGGAGAACTTGGAAATCATCTTTGGCATTATGAAGTAACTGGTAATGCCATGGTTTCTATTATAGAACATGAAAAAAGTGATAATGGAAAAGTGGCTGGTATTTGCTTAACCTCAGGCTCAGCAGGTACTTTAGCAAGCGGGGATTTCATTAAAGATAAATATCCAGGTGCTAAACTTGCTGTTGGGGAAGCCCTTCAATGTCCAACACTTTTAAATAATGGTTTTGGTGATCATAGAATTGAAGGTATAGGAGATAAGCATGTACCTTGGATTCATAATGTAAAAAATACAGATATGGTTATCGCTATAGATGACAATGATAGCTTAGCTATGTTTAGACTATTCAATGAACCGGTTGGTCAACAATATTTAAGATCCATTGGAGTGTCAGAAGAAGTTATAGAAAAGCTTAATTGGGTAGGTATTTCTGGAGCAGCCAATATAATATCTGCAATAAAATTTGCAAAATACTATGAGCTTGATGAAAATGATATGGTATTAACTGTTCTTACAGACTCAGCAGAAATGTATCAGTCTAGACTTGAAGAAATGAGAAAAGATAGAGGGAATGAATATGAAGAAAAGGATGCTATGGTTGATTATAACAGAAGTATTATAGGTATAAGAACAGATTCTATGGAAGAACTAACTTATGCGGCTAAGAAGAGAATTCATAATTTGAAATATTATACATGGATAGAACAACAGCAATATGAATTAAATGAATTAAATGCTCAATGGTATGACTATGATAATTATTGGGGAAGACTTCATAAAATGGCACCAGAATTGGATAAATTAATAGAAAAATTTAATGAAAAAGTTAAAAACTTATAAGAAATAAAAGTAAATTTTATAGCCTTGTAGTTAAGCATACATTATAATTAAAATATGCTAGGACCCTGAGTTTATACTATATTTGAGGGGTCCTATTTAGCTATATAATGTGATGAGTAATTTATACATTAGTAAATTATTGGGAGGAAATTTATGTATGAGTTTGTGCTAAACGGAAAAAAAATTTCATTTGAAGAAAATATGAACTTGCTTGAATACTTAAGGGAAGAAGCAAATTTAACATCAGTTAAAAACGGGTGTGGAGAAGGTGCTTGTGGAGCTTGTATGGTTTTAATAAATGGAGTTCAAGGAAGGGCTTGCATAAATACTCTTGAAAAAATTAATGGTAAAGAAGTACAAACTGTTGAGGGTTTATCAGAATTCGAAAAACAAGTATTTTCATGGTCTTTTTCAAAGGTTGGTGCAGTTCAGTGTGGGTTTTGCATTCCAGGAATGGTAATTAGTGCTAAGGGATTATTTAATAGAAATTTAAATCCATCTAAAGATGAGATAAAAGCTGCTATTAAAGGAAATGTATGCAGATGCACAGGCTATGTAAAGATAATAGAAGCAATAGAATTATCAGCACAAATTTTTCGGCAGGGAAAACTAAATTTTGATTTAGAACGAAACGGTTCTATAGGAAAATCGTTAACAAGAATTGATGCTATGGATAAAATTTTGGGAACTGCTATATATGTTGATGATATGAAGATTGATGGGCTTGCATATGGCTCCGCATTAAGAACAAAATATCCAAGAGCACTGGTTAAAAAAATTAATATAGATAAAGCTCTAAACCATCCTAATGTTATAACCATATTAACAGCAAAGGATATACCTGGGAATAGATATATTGGACATATTTCAAAGGATTGGCCTGCTTTAATAGCAGTGGGAGAAGAAACTAGATACGTGGGAGATGCTATAGCACTAGTGGCTGCAAAATCAAAAAAGGCTTTAAAGGAAATTTTACAGCTTATAGAAGTAGAATATGAAGAGCTTGTACCACTAACGAAACCTGAAGTGGCTATGAGATATGATGCTCCAAGAATTCATCCTGAAGGAAATATATATAGAAGTGAAAGAGTTAGAAGAGGTAATATTGAGGATGCATTAAAAAACTCTAAATATATAGTTACTAATTCTTATTCAACTCCATTCACAGAGCATGCTTTTTTGGAACCGGAAAGTGCTTTGGCAATGCCGGATGGAGATGGAGTGCTAGTTTATACTGGCTCCCAAGGAATTTATGATGAGCAAAGAGAAATATCAGAACTATTAGGGCTGCCTAAAAAAAAAATAAGGTGTATTAGTAAATATGTTGGAGGTGGCTTTGGTGGAAAAGAGGATATGAGTGTTCAACATCATGCAGCTTTACTAGCATATATTATAAAAATGCCAGTGAAGATTACCTTAAGTAGAAAAGAAAGCATGATGATTCACCCTAAAAGACATGCTATGGAGATTAAAGTAACTACAGCATGTGATGAAGAAGGAAAATTAACAGCTTTTATAGCTAATATAGTTGCCGATACTGGAGCATATGCATCTTTAGGAGGACCAGTATTACAAAGGGCATGTACCCATGCTGCAGGGCCATACAGGTGTGATAATGTTGATATCACTGGCACAGCAGTTTATACTAATAATCCACCTGCAGGAGCTTTTAGAGGATTTGGGGTAACTCAATCTGTATTTGCAGGAGAGTGTAATTTAAATCTTTTAGCTGAAAAGGTTGGCATATCAAGCTGGGAAATTAGATATAGAAATGCTGTAGAACCAGGAGATATACTTCCTAATGGTCAGATAGCTGATTCAGGTACAGCAATTAAAGAAACGTTACTAGCTGTAAAAGATAAATATTATGACAATGAAATTGTAGGAATTGCTTGCTGTATGAAAAATAGTGGAATAGGAGTTGGACTTCCTGATATAGGTAGGTGTAACCTAGTCATAAAAAATGGAGTTATTAATGTGAGAACTAGTGCAGCTTGTATAGGGCAAGGCATAGGTACTATAATGACACAGATAATTTGTGAAATTACTGGATTATCACCCAATAAAGTTGCAATAGGTTTTCCAGATACCTTTGATTCACCTAATTCAGGAACAACTACAGCTTCAAGACAGACATTGTTTACAGGAGAGGCTGTTAGGATTGCTACGATGAAGTTTATGGAAGAAGTGATGAAGCAATATAGTGAAGAAAAATTAATAAACTATGCAAAAGAAAGTTGCATAGATCGTAGTATAATTAGAAAATGGCTCTTAAATAATACAGATAAGGTTTTGAATTTTTTAAATGATAGAGAATTTTATGGAGAATACAGGGGAATAACAGACCCTATAAATTCTCCAAAGGAAAATCCTGTTAGTCATGTAGCCTATGGGTATGCAACACAACTTGCAATACTTGATAAAAATGGTAAACTTAAAGAGATAGTTGCTGCTCATGATGTGGGAAGAGCAATTAATCCTATAAACGTGGAAGGACAAATTGAGGGGGGAGTTGTTATGAGTTTAGGATATGCTTTAACAGAGGATTATCCACTTAATAATTGCATACCTATAGCTAAATTTGGAACTTTAGGTTTATTTAGAGCTCAAGCAGTTCCTAAGATATTACCTATAATAATAGAAAAGAATACTAGTGATTTAGCCTATGGGGCAAAAGGGATAGGAGAAATAACATCTATACCAACAGCGCCGGCAATTCAAGGAGCTTACTATATGCTAGATCATAAATTCCGAACTACTTTACCTCTAGAAGATACATTTTATAAGAAATAAGAAGAAAAAGAGTTCAATAGGTAGAAAGATTAAATTATAGTTTGAATATGATAATTTAATTAAGGAGGAATGTGATGAGCCAGATTAAAGCAATAAAAGGAAACATTATTTTTACCAAAAACTTTGGAGAATATGAAATAATCGAAAATGGGTATGTGGTACTAGTGAATAAGATAATAAAGGGAGTATATGAAGTATTACCAGAAGAACTTAAAAACGCATTAGTAATAGATTATGGAGATAAATTAATTATTCCTGGTTTTGTTGATTTGCACCTTCATGGACCTCAATTTCCTAATTTAGGGTTAGGATTAGACAAGGAATTAATGCCATGGTTAGAGACATATACTTTTCCAGAGGAAGAAAAGTACTGGGATACAACCTATGCAAAAGATGTATACACTAGTTTAGCAAAAGAACTTTGGAAAAATGGAACTACTAGAAGTTGTATATTTGCCACAGTACATCTAAATTCAACAAAGCTTTTAATGGATATCTTAAATCATTCAGGACTAGGTGCTTATGTAGGAAAGGTAAATATGGATAGAAATTGTCCGGAATTTTTAAGAGAAGATTCAGTGAAATCTATTGAAGATACGGAAAACTTTATAAATGAATATGGGGATAAGTATGAACGTGTAAAACCAATTATAACTCCTAGATTTGTCCCAACTTGTACTACGAAATTATTAAGAGGATTAGGTGACTTAGCTGAAAAATATAAAATACCAGTACAGTCACACTTAAGTGAAAATAAAGATGAAATAGAATTTGTAAAATCCTTGCATCCAGAGTATAAAAGTTATGCTAGTATTTATAAAGATGCAGGGCTTCTTGGTAATCAACCAACAATTATGGCTCACTGCGTATTGCTTGAAGATGAAGAAATAGAGATGCTTAGGCAAAATAAAGTGTTTGTAGCTCATAGTCCAAATTCAAACTCAAATTTAGCAAGTGGTATAGCTCCTATTAGAAAATTTATAAATGAAGGAATACCAATTGGACTTGCTTCTGACATATCAGGAGGACATAGCTTGTCTATGTGCAACGTAATGGTAGACAGTGCACAAGCATCAAACATTAAATGGCTTGAAAGTGGTAAAAAAGAAACACCACTAAATACAGCTGAATTGTTTTATTTAGCAACTAAGGGAAGTGGAAGTTTCTTTGGAAAGGTTGGTAGCTTTGAAAAAGGTTACGAGTTTGATGCATTAGTTATAGATGATAGTTCATTAAAAAGTTTCAAAAAACTATCAATACAAGAAAGATTACAAAAATTTATTTATACAGGAAATCCTAAAAATATCATTAAAAGGTATGTGTCTGGAAAAATTATAGATGAGCCATATAGGTAAATTAAAAACTATATACTTTTAGATGAAATTAGGGTTAAGTGAGAAAGAAGGTTAATTATGGAAAAAGATGTGGATAAGAGGATACTTAAAGCGGCACTTGAAGTAGTATCTAAGGAAAAAATTAGTGGAACTCGTATGCATATAATTGCTAAGGAGGCTAATATGAGCCAAGCTAACCTACACTATCACTTCTCTACTAAGAATGATATTATGGTAGCATTACTTAATAGCATACAAGAGGAGTTTTCTAAGGGTCGTAAGAATTATATAGATACTGAAGCTAAAACTGTTACTGAAAATATTCAAGGGTTCTTTGAACAGAAAAAAGATGATATTTTAATAAATAAAAAGATGGAATATGCCCAAATTGATTATTGGGTTCAAGGAACTGTAAATGAAGAGATAAGGACTATATTTCAAAATACCTTTAATATCTGGAGAAAGAGTATAGAAGAGACTTTTTCTAAAGAAGAACAAGAAGGAATTGATGATAAAACTATGAGAAATATTCCTTTTGTAATGGTATCCTTAATGTTAGGGGCTTCATTACAGTACTTAATTGACGAAGGGAAATTTGATTTAGATGATTATTTTCAAGTTGCAGAAGAGATGATATTAACGGCATGCAACAAAACAAAATAAAATAATATCATTACAGTAAAATAAGTCTTCTATATATTTAATATAGAAGATTTTTTTTAAAAATTATATGTAATAAATTTGAATAAAATGAATAAATTGAATAAATATATATGAATGGGGGTATAGCGTAAAAGTGTTGAAAATTTACAGTCCTAAAACTATAGAAGAAGTTAAAGAATATATGAAAGATCATTCTAATTTTAAACTGTTAGCTGGGGGCACAGACTTAGTTCTAGACTTTAAAAGAAATAAAGTAAAGTGTGAATCCATAGTCTCCTTAGAAAAAATTTCAGATTTGAAAAAAATAGTAGATGATAAGGATGAAATATATATTGGTGCTATGGTGACTTTTAGTGATTTAATTGAAAATAATATGATAAATAATTACTGTAATTTACTTTTAAATTGTAGTATGTCTATGGGATCACCACAAATTAGAAATGTAGCCACTGTTGGAGGTAACATTGCTAATGGAGGATCAGCAGCTGATATAATACCTTGTATAATTAGTTTAGGAGGAATATTACTTATAGAATCTGAAGAAGCAATAAGAAGAGTAAGTTGTGAAGAATATTTTGAAAATTATAAAGAAGAGGGATTAAAAGAAAATGAAATATTAACTCATATTATTATACCTAAAACACAAAATATAAGTGGCTATTACAAGTTAGGTAAAAGAAATTCTTTAGCCATTTCAAGAGTAAGTGCTGCTGTAAATTTAGAAATAAAAAAAGATAGGATTTGTGCTATAAATATATGTCTTGGAGCAGTTGGAAGATATCCCTTTAGGGCTAAAGAGTTAGAAGAAAGGTCTTTGGGAAAAGATATTAAATGGCTATATTCTGAAGAAGCCTTAGAATATTTAGAAGGTATAGTAGAGAAAAGCATTGAGGGTAGGAAAACTATGCCTTTTAAAAGGGAGGCAATTAAAGGTGTATTTAAAAGAGCCTTAGATAACGCTTTACAGCAGTAGATATAATTTTGAATTATAGAAAAGAGGTATGTTGTGGTAGAAGTAAATATAAAAATAAATGGAATTAAATATAAAAGAAATATAAATAGTATGATGAGACTAATAGATTTTATAAGGAACGAAATTAAGCTAAAAGGAACAAAGGAAGGGTGTGGAGAAGGAGAGTGTGGTGCTTGCACTGTTATTCTAGATGGTAAAATCGTGAATTCTTGCCTTTTACTAGCGGCAACTTTAGATGGTTGTGAAATAATTACTATAGAAGGTATTAGTAATAACGGAATACATCCCATTCAAGAAGCTTTTATGGAGGTAGGAGCAGTTCAATGCGGATATTGTACTCCAGGAATGATACTAAGTGCTAAAGCTATACTAGATAAAAACATAGATGCAACTGAAGAGGAAATAAGGGAAAGTATTTCAGGAAACCTTTGCAGGTGTACAGGTTATGACAAAATAGTTCAAGGCATAATTTTAGCTCAAAGCAAGTTGAAAAATAATTAGAGGAGAGGTTGCAATGGAGTCTGTTGGAAGAGGACTTATAAGGCCAGATGTATACAATAAAGTACTAGGTAAATCGATTTATCCTGACGATTTAGAATTTGAAGGTATGTTATATGCTGGAGTAAAAAGAAGTACAATTCCCTATGGAAAAGTTAAAAATATAAATATGGAAGAAATAAGAGCCATGGAAGATGTGGAAATGGTCATAGATTATACTATGATACCAGGAGCTATAAGTCATGGTGTTGTATTTAAGGATATTCCTACTCTTGTGAAAGATATAATTAAAAGAGTAGGGGATCCTATAATTATAATAGTTGCTAAAAATAAGGAAGCTTTAAAAGACGCTTTAAATAATGTGAAAATAGAGTATGAAGAGTTTAAGGGCATTTTTAATATTGAGGATGCTTTAAAAGAAGATTCTCCAATTTTAGGTGAAGTAAGTAATTTACTTTATGATTTAAAGATAAAAAAAGGGAATATTGATGATGGATTTGAGGAAGCTAAATATATAGTAGAGAACTGGTATAATACTCCTATGGTAGAACATGCTTTTCTACAGCCTGAGGCATCTGTAAGCAGAGTTGATGAAGAGGGAGTGGTAGAAGTATATGTTGCAACTCAATATCCACATTATGATAGAGAAGAGGTAGCTAGATGCTTAAATATTGAGGAAGAAAAGGTTAGAATTAGAAATTTGACTATTGGTGGAGCATTTGGAGGTAGAGAAGATATTAATCCACAATGTCACGCAGCAATTGCAGCTTATTTGACTCAAAAACCAGTTAAGGTAGTTTATGATAGAGAAGAATCTACTATATCCCATAGTAAAAGACACCCTATGAAAATTTTTTTAAAAACAGGGGTGAGAGAAGATTGTAAACTTTGTGCATTAAAAGCTAGAATCTATGGAGATACTGGTGCATATGCTTCATGGGGGATGAATGTATTAAGAAAGGCTGCAGTACATGCTACCGGTCCATATAATATACAGAATGTAGATATAAGAGCCATGGCTGTATATACAAATAATCCATATAGTGGGGCAATGAGAGGATTTGGGGCAACACAATGTCCTATTGCTACAGAAAGTCAGATGGATATGTTAGCTGAAAAGATTGGGATTCACCCACTAAAATTTAGATATATAAATGCTTTTAAAGTAGGAGATAAAACTGCTACAGGTCAAGTGTTAAAATCAAGTGTAGGTCTTAAAAAATGTATAGAAAAGCTTGCAGACCTTGATGGAGTAGAAATTTAAAAGAAGGTGTGAAGTTGATATGAAGAACCGTGGTGTAGGGTATGCTACTATATTTTATGGTACTGGGTATGGAAATGGGTTTCCTGATGAATCAAGAGCAACGGCAGAACTTATGGAAGATGGTGAAATTGTAGTATATGTGGAAGTTTCAGATGTAGGTTCTGGTGGTATAAGTGTGATGTGGCAAATTGCTACAGAAACATTAAAAATAGATAAAAATCTAATTAAAGTAATGTATGATAACACTAGTTTTGTAAAAGATAGTGGTACTGCAGCAGCAAGTAGACAAACTTACAATACAGGAAATGCTGTATATGATGCTTGTAAAAAACTTAGAAGTAATTTAAATAAAGGTTTAAGTAGATCAAACGATAACTGTATTAATAAAGAAGAAATAAAGCTCCTTTATAAGCAAATGAAAGAAAAGGGAATTCCGGTAAAGACAGAAGGTTATTTTAAAGCAGAAACTTCACAAATTGATATGGAAACTGGTGAAGGTAATCCTTATTGGCCTTATACATTTGGAGCACAAAAAGTTACTATTGAAGTAGATGATGAAACTGGCAAGGTTGACATAATTGAAGTTATAGCTGTAAATGACGCAGGAAAAATAATAAATCCAGCTTCGGCAGAAGGTCAGGCACAAGGCGGAGTTGCCATGGGAATAGGTTATGCACTTATGGAAGAAGTAGAAATAGAAAAAGGTTCTATAAAAAATAGAAATTTTTCAAATTATATAATACCAACCAGTAAAGATGTACCACATATAAATACTTATTTTGTGGAGGAATTTGAGGAATCAGGTCCTTATGGAGCTAAAGGAATAGGAGAGCCTGTAATGATACCTACAGCTCCAGCTATATTAAATGCCATATATGATGCAGTAGGAGTTAGAATGTATAGCATACCTGTAACATGTGATAAGTTATTATTAGCGTTAAAAGAAAAAAAAGGTCAAATTTATAACTGATTTAAATAGAAAGTATCCATTGTTTTTTTATAATGGATACTTTCTATTTACAACTGTAACTTTATGATATATACTAATGTATATACAGTACAGGCAGGAGGATAAAAATGAAAACAAATCTAAAAAAGATGGTAATTAGTTCATTATTAATAGCTATGTCTATTATAATACCAGTAATATTTGGGCCTTTTCTTAAGGTATATATACCACCATTCACTGCAACCTTGGCATCACACGTACCTATGTTTATTGCTATGTTTTTAGGACCTTTTGAGGCTGCAGTAGTTGGAATTGGTTCAGTGGTAGGTTTTTTATTTGCTATAGGAGATCCAATTGTGGCAATGAGAGCATCATCTCATATAGTAGTAGGATACATTGGAGCTAAAATGATTATGAAAAAAATGTCTTATGGAAAAGTTGTAGCTTTTACAGCACCAATACATGGAATTTTTGAAGGATTAGTAGTACTTATATTTACAGGTAATTTTGTATTATCAATTGTTGTAACAGGAATAGGAACTATAATTCATCACGTTGTAGATGGTTTAATTTCTCTTCCAATTATTAGAATAATACAAAAAGGATTAGGAATTAATTTATCTACTATAGGTGAAAAAAAGAAAGAAGATCCGGAAGATGTAGCGGTATAACACATTTCTTATAGTTTTATTTTATGAAAGTTATATTCTTTAGAATAAATTTGATTAGCGATATAGTATAAAGTCCCTATAAATATTAAATAAAAACCTTTAGATAATAATAGTATCTAGAGGTTTTTATTTCTTTCTCGATTAGGTATAATGTCCATAGGAAAGATTTATAAATAAAACTATTATAAGATAAATTTTAAATTTAAACATAGCAAGAATAGAGGATGATACATATGAATTTAATAACACTTGAAAATATATGTAAGAGTTATAGTGAAAAACCATTATTGACAGATGTGAAGTTAACTATAACATCAGAAGATAAAATTGGAATAATTGGTGTAAATGGGGCTGGGAAGTCGACATTATTAAAAATAATTGCGGGAATAGAGCAAGAAGATTCTGGTGCAATTACAAAAATGAATGGACTAAATATTTCTTACTTACCTCAGCATATTGAATTTAATCCTGAAGATAGGATTATTGATCATGTTTTTAATGGTGCTGGGGAAGTAATGGAAGTACTAAGAGAGTATGAACATGTATTAGAAGAACTAAAAACCAATAGTGATAATTCAAAGTTGCAACAACAGTTATTTAAGCTTACTAGTAAAATTGACGCATTAGGAGGTTGGCAAATAGAAAGTGAGGCAAAAGCATTACTAACAAAGTTAGGTATAACAGATTTTGATGCTAAAATGGGAAAGCTCTCTGGAGGGCAAAGAAAGAGAGTAGGGCTTTGTAATGTGCTAGTTACTCCTTGCGATCTTTTAATATTGGATGAACCTACTAACCACATGGATAATGAAATAATTGATTATATGGAGGAGCTATTACAGAAAAGAAAAGGTGGGGTTATAATGATAACCCACGATAGATACTTCTTAGATAGAATTACTAATAGGATCTTCGAACTAGATAGGGGAGAGCTTTATTCTTATCAAGGAAATTATTCTGTATTTTTAGAGAAGAAAGCAGAGAGAATGCAGCTTATGGAGGCTCTTGAAAGTAAAAGACAGAATCTCTACAGAAAAGAGTTAGCTTGGATAAAAAGAGGAGCTAAAGCTAGATCTACTAAGCAAAAGGCAAGGATTGATAGGTTTGAAGAGTTAAAAGAAACATCCTATAAGATAGATGAAGATAGAATGGAATTAAATACAGCCGGTTCAAGGTTAGGAAAGAAGATATTAGAACTTTATAATATAAGCAAGGACTTTGGAGATAAGATAATTATAAAGGATTTTAGTCATATCTTTACAAGGGAAGAACGGGTAGGCGTTATTGGAAACAATGGTATGGGAAAAACTACTTTATTAAATATTATAAGTGGAAAATTAAACCCAGATAAAGGGCAAGTCATACAGGGTGAAACTGTTAAGATAGGATATTTTACTCAAGAAAATATAGAATTAGATGGGAATATGAGAGTTCTTGAGTTTATTAAAGAGATAGCAGAGTATATAACTACAAATGATGGAAATAAAATTACTGCATCCCAAATGTTAGAAAACTTTTTGTTCGATGGAACTATGCAACATAGCTTTATATCTAAATTGTCTGGTGGAGAGAAGAGAAGATTATATCTTCTAAGAATACTAATGGAAGCACCTAATGTATTGTTTTTAGATGAGCCAACCAATGATTTAGATATTCAGACTTTAACAATTTTAGAAGACTATTTGGATAAATTTAATGGTACAGTAATAGCCATATCCCACGATAGATACTTCTTAGATAGAGTTGCCAATAGAATTTTTAGCTTTGAAGGAAAAGGAAAGATTTTAGAACTTGTAGGGAATTATAGTGATTATAAAGGATATAAGGATATAAAAGCTGAAGAAGAAGTTGCTACATCAAGTACTAACAAAGAAAAGAAATACGATGAAAATAAAAATCGTAAAGAAAAGCCAAGTAAATTAAAATTTACATTTAAAGAGCAAAAAGAATTTGATACCATAGATGAGGACATTGAAAAAAAAGAAGAAAATATTACATTAATTGAGGCTGAGATAAATCAGTGTGGAAGTGATTTCGTAAAGCTACAACAGTTGTTGGAAGATCAAAATAGATTAAAAGAGGAATTGAACTTTCTATTAGAAAGATGGGAATATTTAAATGAAATTTTTGAAGAGATGGAAACCCAGAAACAAAATAAGTAAGTACTAGGTTTAATCATGGATATACCTTTTAGGAGAAGAATATGATAGAAAATAATATGAGAATATCTGTTAGAAATTTAATAGAATTTATTTATAGACAAGGAGATATTGATGATAGAATAGGGGGTATTGCATCAGCTCAAGAGGGGACTAGACTTCATAAAGTCATACAAAAGGAACTTAAAGAGCAATGTGATGAATCTGAAGAGAAGACCTATATTAATGAGATGTATCTATCAAGAGAGTTATGCTATAAGGAAATAAATATTATTTTAGAAGGGAGAGCTGACGGTGTTATTATTAGTTCACAGGAAGGTAGTAACACTAGAGTTAAAATAATAGAAATAAAGACTACCATGAAGGACTTACTTACCCTTGAAGAAAATGAAAACTTTCTTCACTGGGCCCAAGGAAAACTATATGGGCACATCTATTGTGAAGAAGAAAACCTAAGTGAAATAGATATAGATCTTATATATTGTCACAGAGAAAGTTTGCATACAAAGACCTTTTCAAAAACTTTTTTAAGGGAAGAACTAAAGGGATTTTTCAATGAAGTGATGGGCAGGTATACAAGGTGGATTCATCTTCAAAGTAGTTGGATAGAACTAAGAAATAACTCTATTGAAAAGTTAGATTTTCCTTTTAAAAATTATAGGAAGGGTCAAAGGGAACTAGCTATAAATATATATAGAACTATTAAAGAGAAAAAAGATATTTACATTGAAGCACCTACAGGGACAGGAAAGACTATTTCAACAATTTTTCCTGCAATAAAGTCTTTTACTATAAATAATTCAGCTAAGCTTATATATCTTACAGCAAAAAATATTACTAAAGGAGTGGCTGAAAATACCTTAGACATATTAAGAGGCTCTGGTATGAAGCTTAGAACATTAACTATTACTGCAAAAGATAAGATTTGTTTTCTAGAGGAAAGAATATGTAATGGCGATGCCTGTGAATATGCAAAGGGACATTTTGATCGAGTTAATGACGCCATATTAGCTATGATAGAAAACAATGAAGTTTTTAATCAACAGATTATTGAGGAGTACAGCAGGCAATTTAAGGTATGCCCTTTTGAACTTTCCTTAGATTTAATTGCTTGGTGTGATTTTATAATAGGTGATTATAACTATTTCTTTGATCCTAAAGCTATGATAAAGAGAATGGCATTTGATGATACACCATATATATTTCTTATTGATGAGGCACATAATTTAGTAGACCGTGGAAGAGAAATGTATTCTGCTGAGATAAAAGAAAGTGATTTGAAAGAATTAAAAAAAGAATTTAAATATAAAAATAAAAAACTAATAGGTATAATAAATAAAATAATTAAGAAACTAAAGGAATATACAATAGGTGAAAAGGGCAATATAATAATAGATGAAGGACCTGGAGAAATGCTAGTTCTTTTCAGGCTTTTTTCAACAGAAGGTGAAAATTATTTAAAAGAACATAGTGGTGAAACCATAGATGAAATATTTTTAAATGTATATTTTTCTTTCTTAGATTTTATTAGAATTGGAGAGTTATTTTCAAAGGATTTTGTACTATACTGTAATAATCAAGATATGGATATCTGGATAAAAATATTCTGTTTAAATCCAAGTAATGTGATAAAACAGTGTATAAAAGGTAATATAAGTAATATATTTTTTTCAGCCACTCTGTCTCCAATGAATTATTTTAAAAATCTACTAGGTGGAGATGATAAAAGTTATAGCATAAAACTTCAGTCTCCCTTTCCGCCAGAAAATAGAAATTTGATTCTAAAATATGACATTGATACTAGATACAAGTACAGAGATAAAAGTTATTACCCAATCTGTAAATATATCAATGAAACTCTAAATAATTATGAGGGAAACTTTTTAGTATTTTTTCCTTCCTATGAATATATGACAAAAGTATATGAAGTTTACTGTAAGAATTTTAGTGAACATAATATATACTTACAAGAAAGTGTTATGACAGAGGAAGAAAGAGAAGAATTCTTGGAAAGATTTTCTTTGGTGGATGTAGATAAAAATAGTAAGGAGAGAACTATAGGTTTTGTAGTTCTAGGAGGAGTATTTTCAGAAGGAATAGATTTAATTGGGGATAAACTTAAGGGAGCAATTATAGTGGGAGTTGGATTACCTAAAATATCCTTTGAAAGAAAATTAATAGAAGAATATTTTAACGAAATAGGTGAACCGGGATTTCACTACGCGTATACATTTCCAGGAATGAACAAAGTTATACAGGCTATGGGAAGGGTTATTAGAACTGAAGAAGATAAGGGTACGATAATGCTTTTAGATAAGAGGTATAGAAGTGAAATATATCAAAAGTTAATGCCTATAGAATAAGACTTTAATATAGAATAAAACATATTAAATAAGGGTATTGAATCTAGAATTAATTCTTGATTCAATACCCTTATTATTTTAACTTTATAGGAAATTGCTTTGT
>NZ_DGRF01000033.1:0-40781 GCF_002390995.1 Clostridium sp. UBA4395 | reverse complement strand
TGCCAAGGGCACTTTTTTTATATTAATAGTTTTTAGCTAATAATTGAAAGTAACTTTGAGGATGTGTACAAACAGGACATGCATTTGGTGCTTTTTCTCCTTCATAGATGAATCCGCAATTAGCGCATTGCCATACCACTTTTTCTTGTTTTTCAAATACTTTTCCGTCTTCAATATTTTTTAATAAAGCTAAATATCTTTCTTCATGCTCTTTTTCAATTTTACCTACACCTTGAAATAAGTTTGCAATTTTATCAAAGCCTTCTTCTCTAGCTTCTTTTGCAAAAGTAGCATACATATCAGTCCACTCATAGTTTTCACCAGCAGCTGCATCTTTAAGGTTTTCCATAGTATCACCTATGCCATCATGAAGAAGTTTGAACCATATTTTTGCATGTTCTTTTTCATTATTTGCAGTTTCAGTGAAAAGAGCGGCAATTTGCTCATATCCTTCTTTTTTAGCCTTTGAAGCATAAAAAGTATATTTATTTCTAGCTTGAGATTCTCCTGCGAATGCTGTTGCTAAATTAGCTTCTGTTTTAGTTCCTTTTAGATTTCCCATCTTTATTCCCCACTTTCTTATTCTATAACATTACCATTAAAAGTAAGTTATTATTTAATAATTATTATTATCTAACAATTTAAATATAGTGTACCATATAAAAAATGGAATGTAAATAATTATAAATAAATATTAACATTTATTTATAATTTCCGTAATATTTACACTTATATATTATTATTATGAAATTATATATGAATTTTAACAATAGTTAAATAGTACAATTCTAATGAAAATCTCATACTATACAGAGAATCTGTATATATAGCTCAATAAAATTATAGATTAAAAAGGTTTATAGTTATTAATAGAGGAAATGTAGAGGTTACTAATCTTATACTAGTTGATAAATTGGATAAAAGATTAGAATTAGTTCGAGAGTGATAGAATATCATTAGCTAATTTTACTTTTTTCAAAATAAGAAAATCTCTGAAACCCTTGAAGCCACAACAAATAGTTAACTATTTATATAGTTTCCTATTAACATATATAAATAATTTAATATATAACTATTTGTTATATGAAAATATGAATTATCTCCAAATTTTATCATTTTCATTAACCATAGATTATAAAACTAAAGTAGAGAGTAGTGCAACAAATAAATTTTATTAGAGTGTGTCATAGCAATGTAGGCACACTCTTTTACTATATACTAAAACTTTTAAACAATATTATAAAAGTTTTAATGTAACTTTAGGGTGAAAGAAGAATTTTATTATTAAAATAATTAGTTATATAAAGTAGAAGTATGTATAAATAAGTGCATATACATACAAATAAAGTATCATGCAAAAGGTCATTGTTATTTTCTAGGATAAAAAGGCGAAGAAAACTAAATGAAACAAATGTAAAAAAGTGGTAATATTGTAATGTAGAACTATATGTTAATTATTTATATAAAAACAGTGGATTTAATACACAAATAAAAATTTTAATCAGATTTTATGATAATAAAATTTAATATTGATTCGTGGTAAGGAATTTTAATATATAAGTTTTAAGGATAAGGAAAGAATTTTTTCACATATTATCCTATGAAAGGAGGCGAAGTATATAGTGGAAAATATGAAAAGTAACAAGGATATTATTCAATTAATAAAGTTCAACAAAATAGATGGAAGTAAAGAGACTTTAGAATTAACAGAACCGATTAGGCTTAGTGAAATAATTAATGAAGATAGCAGAAGGAAAATATACCTTTCATCCCCACATATGGGTGAGGAAGAAATTAAGTACGTACTTGAGGCTTTTGATACTAATTGGATAGCACCAATGGGTCCTAATGTAGAGAACTTTGAGAATGAGATAGCAAACTATGTAAAAGTAAAAAGATGCCTGGCACTAAGCTCTGGAACTTCAGCAATTCATATGGCGTTGAAGCTATTAGACGTAAAAAATAATGATTTAGTTTTTTGTTCATCATTAACTTTTGTAGCAAGTTGTAACCCAATAATATATGAAAGAGCTGTTCCAGTATTTATTGATTCAGAACCTAAAAGTTTTAATATGTCTCCCAAAGCATTAAAAAGAGCTTTTGAATATTATGAAGAAAAAAATATGAAGCCTAAAGCGGTAATTGTAGTTCATTTATATGGTCAAAGTTCAGATATGGACGAAATAATAAAAATTTGTAACTTTTATGATGTGCCTATTGTAGAAGATGCTGCAGAATCATTAGGTGCAACTTATAAGGGTAAGCAAACTGGAACCATGGGTGAATTTGGAGTATTCTCTTTTAATGGAAATAAGATAATAACTACTTCTGCTGGTGGAATGCTTGTATCAAATAATATGAATGCCATAGAGAAAGCAAGATTTTGGGCCACTCAAGCTAGAGACAAGGCTAGATATTATCAACATTCAGAGCTTGGATATAACTATAGAATGAGTAATATTTTAGCAGGAGTAGGTAGAGGTCAACTTAAAATATTGAATCAACGAATAGCTAAGAAAAAAAGTATTTTTGAATTTTATGATAGAAATTTTAAGAATATTCCGTGGATTGATATGGAAGAAATTTGTGACTATGGAACATCAAATTATTGGCTTAGTGTGATGACTTTATCTAAAGGATGCAAAATTAAACCTATAGATATAATAGAATCTTTAGAAAAAGAAAATATAGAATCTAGGCATATTTGGAAGCCTATTCACCTTCAACCCTATTATAAAGAATTTGTTTTTTTTAATCACAATGATGTAGGTATAAGTGTATGTGAAGATATATTTGAAAGAGGAATTTGTCTTCCATCAGATACAAAAATGACAGTTGAAGATCAACAAAGGGTAATAGATGTTATAAAAGGATTATTTAAATAAAGTTTGGAATTATAGGTAATTTATATTTGTTTAATATAAAATTTAAATTATAAATTTGTATTTAAAAAGATAGAGATAAAATTTAAGAAAGTTCGAGGATAATATGTTTATAAAAAGAATATTTGATGTTGCTATTTCAATATTAGGACTTATTATTTTATTACCTATGTTAATTATTATAGCACTGATAATAAAGATTAAATTAGGAAAACCAATTTTTTTTATACAGGAGAGGGTAGGAAAAAGGAATAAGATTTTTAAAATGATTAAGTTTAGAACAATGAAAGATATAAAGGATGAAAATGGGAAGATATTACCAAATGAAAAGAGGCATACAACAATAGGAAAAACACTGAGGGCATTAAGCCTTGATGAAATACCAGAGCTTATAAATGTTATAAAAGGAGATATGAGTTTAGTAGGACCAAGACCTCTTTTAAAAGAGTATTTAAGTTTATTCTCACAAGAGCAGTTAAAAAGGCATCAGGTTCTACCAGGAATTACGGGGTGGGCACAAATTAATGGTAGAAATGCTATATCATGGACAGAAAAATTTAAATTAGATATATGGTACGTGTGTAACTGGTCCCTACTTTTAGATTTGAAAATTTTATTTTTGACCATATATAAAGTTATTAAAAAAGATGGAATAAACCAAGATGATAATATTACCATGGAATACTTTAATGGAAGCAATTAAAGGAGGATGAAATTTATGGATGAAAAATTGATAAATTTTGATGAAATAGTATATTTACTAAAGAAAAAAATTTGGATTTTAATATTAATTACTGGAGCTATATCATGTTTAGGTGGTTATAAAGCTTCATTAATGACTACAAGTTATCAAGCTACAGCGAAAATTTACGTTGGTAGAGGAAATAATCTAATGGACTATTATTCTCAGAATGAAATTCAATATTACAATGAATTTATGAATACCTTTAATGAAATAATCAGGGTAGATGATTTTTTAAATGAAACATTGAAAAAATATAAAATTAACAAGTCGTCTTGGGAAGTGAAAAATTCATTAGGGTTTTCTGCATCAGAGAATACACCTATATTTACAGTAACATATAATACTAGTGATATGGAGGGAGCAGAACAGGTACTAACAGCTATATGTGAAGAGTTTAATGAGCAAGCAAAAACTATAATTCCAGATGCTAAGCCTAGAATTATAGATAGTACTAAAGTATATCCCATAGTACCTAATAAAAAGAAGCTAATGCTTATGTACTTCGGATTTGGTGTAATATTTTCTTTGGGATTAATATTTTTTATAGATTATCTTGATGACACTATTAAGAGTAACTCTAGATTAGAAAAAGTTTTGCCAGTACCAGTATTAGGAAATATACCTAAGCACGAAAAAGGATTTAAGGGAGGAAGAGAATAATGTTTATATACAATAAAATGCCACATTCTATATCTGCTGAATCCTATAAATCCATACGCACAAGTTTAAAATATTCATCTGTTGATAAAACAATAAAGACCATTGTAATAACTAGTTCAGTACCAGGAGAGGGGAAATCAACAATTGCTGGTAATTTAGCACTTTGTTTAAGTGAAAGTGGAAATAAAGTTTTAATTATAGATTGTGATCTTAGAAGACCATCTTTACATAAAAAATTTAGGCTTTCTAATTTAAAGGGAATTACAGATTGTTTAATTGATAAAGATAATTTAAAAGAATCTATACAAGAATTTACTTCTGACCTATCAGTAATATCATCAGGTACTATTCCTCCTAATCCTTCAGAAATTTTAGGTTCGAAAACTTTTGAAAGATTTTTAAAAAATATAGGAAGTACCTATGACTATATAATATTAGATACTCCACCGTTACTAGCTGTTACTGATGCCAGCATTCTTGCAGGTAAAGCAGATGCAACAATTATAGTTGTGAAGTATGGAAAAACTAGAGAAAAAGATATTAACTTAGCATATAAAGAATTAAAAAAGGTAAATGCAAATGTAGTTGGAAGTATACTGAATAATTGCGACATGAAGAGAACAGATTCTTATTATAAATATTATCCTAAAGAAAAAAAGAGTTTTTTTAATAAAAAATCAAGAAAAAGAAATTATGAAAAATATAAATCTAAAAAAGTTAATGCTTAAAATGTAAAATTAAGCAAATTAATCTTTGACTTTAAAACCAATTATCATAAATTCGTTTTATTAAATATGAAAAAGAGGAAATTACTATGAAAAAAGTTATCATTATAGGAGCAGGAGGAGTTGGAAGAGAAGTTGCATTAATAATAAATCAAATTAATAATTTTAAACCAACTTGGAATATAATTGGATTCCTAGATGATAATCCAACAAATTTAGGGAAAACTTTAAACGGACATAGAATTATAGGAAATGTTGAGTTATTAAATTACATTAGTAAAGACATATATGTTGTTGTAGCTATATCAAACTATAGAGTAAAGAAAGAAATAGTTTCAAAGTTAGAGGGAAAATTTAAATTTGCAACTTTAATTCATCCAAGAGTATCCATACATGATTTTATGACTGTGGGACATGGGACAATAATATATGAAGGAGCAATTTTAACAACAGATATTAAAATCGGAGAACATGTAATAATAAGTCCTAAATGTGGTATTGGTCATGATTCTATTATAAAAGATTATGTATCCTTGTTATGGAACGTAAATGTTTCAGGAGGAGATATTATTGAAGAAGGAGTACTTATGGGATCCTGCTCTACGGTAATTCAAAATTTAAAAATAGGAAAGGGAGCAATAATAGGAGCTGGTTCTGTAGTAGTAAAGGATATCCCAGCTTATAGTACTGCTGTAGGAGTTCCTGCAAGGGTCATAAGGGAAGAGGAAGTTTATGAAAAAGATATTATATATAACAACAGTAAGTAGAACAATTAATGCATTTTTAATTCCACATATAGAAATGTTAATAGATAAAGGATATGTTGTTGATTGCGCATGCTTTATAGATAAGCCTATAGACAAGAGATTAATATCCAAAGGAGTTAAAGTATACAATGTACCATTTTGTAGAAAACCTTTAAGTTTAAGAAATTTAAAAGCCTTTTGGAGATTAAGATTTATACAAAAGATAAATAAATATGATGTTGTCCATGTTCATACACCTATAGCAGCATTATACGGAAGAATATTAAAACTTTTGTTTCCTAAAATAAAAATTATATATACAGCTCATGGCTATCACTTTTATAAAGGCGCACCTAAGATAGCATGGTGTATGTTTTATCTTATGGAGAAGCTTATGGCTAGATTTACAGATGTAATAATAAATATTAATAATGAAGACTATGAAATAACTAAAAATAAGTTAAAGCCTAAAATGTGTTACTTAGTTAATGGAGTAGGTATAAATATAGAGGATATTAGACGGACTGAACTAAAGGCAGAAGTGGTTAATATACAGAAGCTCTCTTTTGATAAAGATGATTTTATAATACTTATGATAGCAGAATTAAATCATAATAAAAACCAACTTCAGCTTATAAAGGCGTTGGAACTTATAAAAGATAAATATCCAAAGATTAAGGCAATTAGTGTAGGCGAAGGAAATAGGCTAAAAGAATTAAAAGAGGAAATAGTAAAAAGGGGAATAGAAAAAAATATAAGTTTTTTAGGTTATAGAGAAAACATAAATGAGCTTATAAAAATTTCAGATATAGGGATATTACTCTCCTATAGAGAAGGGTTGCCTAAAAGTATAATAGAGTTTATGTCACATGGGAAAAAAGTTATAGGTACTAATATAAGAGGAATAAGAGATCTTATAGAAAATGAAAGTATAGGTAAGCTAGTAGAAGTGGGAGATTATGAAGCTACTGCAAGAGCTATAGAGGAATATTATTTAGAAGGAGATAGAAGCTTTAATACACCTAAGGAAATACAGAAATATGATTTAAATAATGTAATAAGTGAGTTGGAGTATATATATGATACTTTAGATTTACAAGACTACTATTTGCCTGAAAAAAATATAAATTTATAAAGCATAACTTATTACTAGAATTTAATAAGTAGCAATGAAAATATATATTGAAGGGATGTAAAAATATGAAAAGGTGTCTTCATATATTACCAATGAATAAGCTAAGTGGAGCTGAAAAAATGGTGCTGCTAATTTGTAAGAATTTAACTAATTATCAGTCGATAGTCCTATGTGGTGGGGACAAGCTTAAAAAAAGTTTTGAGGATAATAATATAAATAGCTATTCCTTAAGTTTTTCTAAGAAGCATATTTTAAAAAATATGAAGTATCTTAAAAATATTATAAGGGATAATGATATAAAAATAGTCCATGCTCATGATAATAATGCTTCAATACATGCTTATTTAGTAAAGAGTATATATGGAGTAGATATAAAGGTAATATCACATATTCATAGTTGCTATCCATGGATAAATAGTAATGGATTAAATAGTAGTATTGATAAGTTATTAAGGCCAAAATATGATTACAATATTACTTGTGGTAAGGTTGTATATGATTTTTATAAAGAAAATGCAAATTATCTTAATAGGGAAAAAATATCTATATTATCTAATGCTATGGATGTAGAAGAAATAATAAATTTTAAAAGTAATAAAAGGAAGTGGATAGCTACAAAATATATCATTCCACAGAATGGAAAAGTAATAGGATTTGTAGGTAGATTAGATGAAGAAAAGGGACTTATACCTTTTATAAAAGAATTTTATAAATATAAGGAAAAATTTATAGATACAAAAATTTTCATAATTGGAAGCGGAACACAAGAAGAAGAAATTAGGTCTATGGTAAAAAAATTAGAATTGGGTGAGTTTTTTATATTTACAGGATTTGAAGAAAATGTATATGATTTTTTCCCTATTATAGATGTGTTTTTTCTACCTTCACTTTACGAAGGTCTTCCAATGGTAATACTGGAAGCTATGTCATTTGGAATACCTGTTGTAGCTATGGATGTAGGAAGTATAAGTGAAGTTATAAACTCTCATAGAGGAAGGCTCATAAAGCCAGGAGATTATAGAAGCTTTATGGAAGAATTAAGAAATTTGAAAGAGGATAAACAATTAAGAATTGATCTTGGGAAAAATGGACGTGAATTTATAAAAACCAACTATAATATAAAAAACTACTGTAAGAAAATTGAAAAAGTCTATGATAGTATTAGTAAGTGATTTATTTGAAGATAAAAGCAGATATATAAAAAGTATGATTTAGGATGGAGGATATTAATGAAACCAATTTTAACAGTTTTTACGCCAACCTATAATAGAAAAGAACTCATATATAAGTGTTATGAAAGTTTGAGAAGACAGACAAATAAAAATTTCAAATGGTTGGTAATAGATGATGGATCAACTGATGATACTAAAGAGCTGATTATAAATTGGAAAGAGGAAGCAGATTTTCAAATAGATTATATATATAAAAAAAATGGCGGTATGCATAGTGCTCATAATACTGCCTATGAAAATATTGATACAGAACTAAATATATGTATAGATTCAGATGATTATATGACAGATGATGGAGTAGAAAAGATTCTAAAGGCTTGGGAAGAAAGAAAGGCAGAAAATATAGCAGGAATTGCAGCTCTTGATTTATATGAAACTGGTGAGATAATAGGAACAAAGTTTTCAGAAGAATTAAGGGAAGCTACTTTATTTGATATATATCATAAATATGGTATTAAAGGAGATAAAAAACTTATATATAGGACTGAGCTTACAAAGAAATATCCATATCCAGAGTTTGAAGACGAGAAATATGTAGGACTAGCTTATAAGTGTCATAAACTAGATGAGAAGTACAAACTAGCTTTAGTTAATGAACCTGTTTGTATTGTAGAATACATGGAAGATGGGTCTACTAAGAATATGCTTAGACAATACAGAAATAATCCTAAGGGATGGTGCTTCTATAGAATAGAAAACTTAAAGATACCTAATACATCTTTATTATACAGATTTAAACAATGTGTCCATTATGTATCTAGTAGTTTAATTGTAAAGGATAAGAATTTTTTAAGTAAGGTTCCTTACAAAGGGATTATGTTAGCAGCTATTCCTCTGGGATGTATTTTATATAGTTATATAATCTTTAGAACTAGAGATATAAGAAACTTATAGAAAGGAGAAAAAAATGGGAATATATTATGCTACCTTAGCTTCAACTTTTATATTATCATTGCTTGCTAGAATGGCTAATGATAAAAAGTACAAGCTTATAGCTATATTTTGGATTTCTCTTGTAGTTTCGGTTTTAGTATTATTTTCAGGGCTAAGGTCTGGTATTGGAGATACAGGTATGTATAAGCACACCTATAATCTTTTAGTAGAAAATCATAGTTTTTCTAAAGCTAATGGAGACTATGGTTTTGTCTTATTAAATTTAATTTTAATTCAATTTTCCAATAATCCACAAACTATTGTATTTGTAGTAGCTCTAATAACTCAACTATGTAATGTCTATGTATTAAACAAGTACAGGAGTTATATAGAACTAGAAATATTTATGTATATAGCAGCAGGTTATTTTACAGTTACCATGAATGGGATGAGACAGTGTTTAGCAGCAGCTCTTTTATTTCTATGCGTAAAGTTTATTATAGATGGTAGCTTTAAAAAATACTTATTAAGTGTACTTATAATTTCAACTATTCATCAATCAGCTCTATTTATGATTCCGATATATTTTATAGCAAGATTAAAACCTTGGTCAAAGAAAATATACATGATAATTGGAATCGCTGTATTAGGACTTCTTTTTTATGAGGTGCTAAGCAGTTACTTGTTTAAGATTATAGAAAATACTAATTATGGGTATTATTCAGATTTTGACGAAGGAGGATCAAGTATAATGAGAACCCTTGTAAACATGGTTCCAATTATATTTGCATATTTAAAAAGGAATGAACTAAAAGAAAAGTGGCCACAGAGTAATGTATTTGTTAATATGGCTCTTTTAAATTGCATATTTGTAGCCTTTGGTATGTCAAATTGGATATTTAATAGATTTTCATTATATTTACAATTATATAACTTTATACTATTACCGTATATAATACAGAATTGTCTAGAGGGTAAGCAAAGACGAACAATATATTTAGCGTTCATAGTGTGTTATCTAATATTCTTTTATAGAGAGCAAGTGATAGGACTTAATATGCAATATAAGAGTGTTTTAGATATAAAATCTATTTTTTATTATACTCCCAATCATAGATGAAAAGTAAGGAGAGATGAGAAATGAAAAGAAATAAGGTGCTTCATATTGTAGGTGGAATGGACGTGGGTGGTACTGAAACTATGCTTATGAATTTGTATAGAAAGGTTTATAAGGAGATTCAATTTGACTTTATTTCTTATTACCATAAGGAAGGCTATTATGATGAAGAAATTAGAAAATTAGGTGGAAGAATAATAAAGTTAGATCCTCCAAGTGAAGTAGGTGTGATAAAATCCGTAATAAATTTAATGAAGATTATAAAGA
Organism: Clostridium sp. UBA4395; assembly: GCF_002390995.1. NCBI lineage: Bacteria > Bacillati > Bacillota > Clostridia > Eubacteriales > Clostridiaceae > Clostridium > Clostridium sp. UBA4395. The sequence goes on along the minus strand of NZ_DGRF01000033.1, from coordinate 30,399 downwards.
ATGATGATGAGTATAGTGCTGTTCATGCTCATACTTTATTTAATTGTGGAATGGGAGTATTGGCTGCAAAATTAGTTGGAGTAAAGGTAAGGATATCTCATGCCCATACTACTAATGATTGTAGTAAAAGTCTAATAAAAAGATTATACATATCCATAATGAAGGGATTAATAAAGGGGTTTTCCACAAACTTTTTGTCATGTAGCGATGCAGCAGGTGAGTATTTATTTGGATACAGTACACTTAAAGATGATAGATACTGTAAATTACCTAATTATATTGATTATGAAAGATTTATTAATAATGAAGGTAGTAGCTATATAAGAAAAAAATTAGGAATAAACAATGATGATATTTTAATTGGAAATGTAGGAAGATTTATTCATGTCAAAAATCATAATTTTCTAATTAATTTAATGTCAAACTTAGTGAGAATAAATCCTAAATTTAAATGTATTTTAATTGGTGATGGAGACTTAAGGGGGCCTATAGAAGAAAAAATTAAAAAATTAAACTTAGAGAATAACATACATCTGTTAGGTATTAGAGATGATGTGAATAACATACTTAAGGAAATAGATTTATTTATATTACCATCCACCTACGAGGGATTAGGCCTTGTACTTTTAGAGGCACAAGCTTCAGGAGTACCATGTTTAACATCTACGGCTATTCAGCCGGAAGCAGATTTACATCTAGATCTACTTAAGAGATTGAATCTTGAAGCAGGTATAGAAATTTGGAGTAATACAGTAATGAAAATGTTAGAACAATCCAAGGTTGATAAGATGTTAATAAAAAGAACATTTGAGTTTCAAGGATATAGAATTGAGGATGTTAAAGGTAAACTATATAAATTATATGGAATAGAATTAGAAGGGAATAAATATGAAGAATGTACTAATAGCATCCTTTGATATGGAAGTTGGGGGAGTAGAGAGAAGTCTTATAAATATGTTAGAAAGCTTTGATTATAACAATTATAATGTAGATTTGATGTTATATAGACATAAAGGAGATTTTATGAAGTTATTAAGGGGTAAATTTAACATTTTAGATGAGATAGAAGAATACACCACCTTTCGAAAATCTATATTAGAGATGTTTAAGGATAAAAAAATTAGTTTAGGATTAGCACGTATTAAAGCTAGAATGGATGCTTCTAAATATGCTAAGAAAAATAGTTTAGAAGAATCTGGACATGTACAGATGCAGAGGATGTGGCAATTTTCATTGAAATATTTACCTTGTTTAAATAAAGAGTATGATGTAGCTATAAGCTACCTATGGCCACATTATTTTGTAGCTAATAAGGTAAAGGCTAAGAAAAAGATAGCCTGGATTCATACGGATTATTCCTGTATTAATACTGATGTTATAGAGGATATAGAGCTTTGGAATAAATTTGATTCTATAGTAGCTGTATCGGAAGAATGTAAAAATTCCTTTTTAAAGAAATATAACAAACTAAAAAATAAGGTGGTGGTAATGGAGAATATTGTATCTCCAGAGTTTATAAGATTCATGGCTGAAGAAGAGGTGGAAGATGATATAAGTAAAGGAAAAGGCTTTAAGCTTCTATCAGTAGCTAGATTGTCAATGGCAAAGGGAATAGATAATGGAGTTAGAGCTTTAAGAATATTGCATGATAAAGGGTTTACAGATATAAAGTGGTATGTAGTTGGGTATGGGGGAGATGAGGGGATGATAAGAAAGTTAATAAAAGAGAATCATCTTGAGAAAGATTTTATAATACTAGGAAAAAAAATCAATCCATATCCCTATATGAAAGGTTGTGATTTATATGTACAGCCATCAAGGTATGAAGGACGAGCTGTAACTGTTACTGAGGCTCAAATACTAGGAAAGGCTGTAATCATTACTAACTATCCTACGGCTAAAAGTCAGTTAAGAGATGGAGTTGATGGATTAATATGTAATAAATCAGTAGAAGGGATAGCTTCTGGAATAGAAAATATTTACAATGACAGACATTTAAAAAAGGAAATGGAAGAGTGTTGTGGAAAGAGTAACTATGGCAACATGGAAGAATTAGGAAAGATATATAAGCTATTTTAAGAAAGGGAGAAGATATGGAACCGCTAGTAAGTATAATAGTTCCTATTTACAAGGTTGAAAAATATATAAGAAGGTGTGTAGAAAGTATTTTAAATCAAAGTTATAAAAATATTGAGATAATCCTTGTAGATGATGGTTCACCAGATAATTGTGGAAGGATTATAGATACATATGAGGATAGTAGAATATTAATTCTCCATAAAGAGAATGGAGGTTTATCTGATGCAAGAAATTATGGAATGAAATACATTACCGGTGAATATATATTCTTTTTGGATAGTGATGACTGGATTGATGTTCATGCAATTAATTCTTTAATCAATATTATAAAAAGATATAAAGCAGATGTTGTACAATGTGGATTTTACTATGTTTATGATGAGTATCTCCTTTATGATAATAGATATTATAATGAGCAAGATAATCTAGTTTTATTAGACAATGAATCCTTAATGAGAGAGTTGATTATTAATGAAAAAGTGAAGAATTTTGCTTGGGGTAAGTTATATAAAGCAGATTTGGTAAAAGATCAATTCTTTAGAAAAGGTGTAATATTTGAAGATATATTTTGGACTCATTTAATAATGAGTAATGTAAGTAAATATGTTATATATCATAAAGCCCTTTACTACTACGTACAAAGGGAGGATAGTATTGTCTCAACATATAGCATAAGAAATTTAGATATGCTAAGAGGACTTAAGGAAAGACATACTTATATACAAAACCATTATAGTAAATTTATAAAAGAATCTTATATAGCCATTTTAAAAGCTAGTATGATGCAATATGAGTTACTGAATAATAATAAAATTAAAGATAAAGATTTTTTTTATCGAAAGGAAATAAAAGATTATATTTTAGATAATATCACAGAAATAAGAAATGCAGTAGAAGAAGATAAAGAATTAACTAGAAGATTAATTTTATTTAAGAATAATTATTATCTTTATAAAGGATATGTATTAACTAATAAAATTTTAAAAAGATTGAAACTAAAAGTAGCAGAACCAGCTTTGAAGCGTATTGACTTTAAATGAAAGGAGTTTTAAAAATGAGGTGGACAGATATATATATAGATTTTAAAAAATATGTAGCACTATTAATTATAAGAATTTTTAATCATTTACCTATAAAGAAAAATAAAATATTTATATATAGTTATTATGGTAATCAATATGGGTGTAATCCTAAATATATTTCTGAATACCTTGTAGAAAATTATAGGGATAAATACGATATTGTTTGGGCTTTCAATAATATGGCATTAAGGGGATATATAAAAGGAATAAGAGTAGTAAAAAATTTTTCCTTAAAATACTTTTATGAAATATGTACTGCTAAAGTAATAATTACAAATTTTCGAACCACAGAGTTATTTAAAAAAAGGAAAAACCAATACTATATGCAAACATGGCATAGTTCCCTAAGACTAAAGAAGATTGAAGGAGACTCAGTAGGATCTTTGAAATCTAAATATATAGATATGGCTAAAGCTGATTCGAAAAAGATTGACTTACTATTATCAGGATGTAAGTTTAGTACAGAGATATTTAAAAGAGCTTTTTGGTATGATGGAGCAATATTAGAATGCGGAACACCTAGAATTGATATATTAATTAACAAAAAATTGGGTGTAGAAAATAGAATTAAGGATAAATTTAGAATACCCATAGATACAAAAATTATCTTATATGCACCAACTTTTAGAAAACATAATGAAATAGGGGTCTACAATTTAGATTATGAAAGAGTTATGGAAGAATTTCAAGATGTTCTAGGAGGAAACTGGATATTTTTGGTTAGGTTACATCCACATTTAGTAGAAAAATCAAAATTAATTGTATATGGACATAGAGTGATAGATGTGACAAGCTACGATGATGTACAAGAGTTATTAGCTGAAGCAGATGTATTAATATCTGATTACTCTTCATTAATATTTGACTTTGGATTAACTAATAAGCCGTGTTTTTTATTTGTTCCAGATGTTGAGATATACACAAAAAAAGATAGAGAACTATACTTTGATATATATAAATTACCATTTAGTATTGCACGTACCAACGACGAATTAATAGAAGTTATTAATTCTTTTAATAAAGAAAATTATCTAAATAAGCTAAGAGAATTCTATGAAGATGTTGGTATCGTTGAAGATGGTGAGTGTTGCAGAAGATTGTGTGAATTAATATATAAAGTATGTTGGAGATAGGAGAGATTTATATGAAGAAGTATGAGATAGGATATACAACTGGAGTATTTGATATGTTGCATGTAGGGCATTTAAATATACTTAGAAGAGCGAAGGAACAATGTAACTTTTTGATAGTAGGAGTAAGTACCGATGAGTTAGTAAAAGAATATAAAGGGAAATCGCCTATAATACCATTTTCTGAAAGATTAGAAATGGTAGCAGCACTTCAGTGTGTAGATATGGTTGTGCCACAAAGAGATAGAGATAAGTTTGCTGCATGGGAAAATTATAAATTTGATGCAATGTTTGTAGGTGATGATTGGAAAGGAAATGAACTATTTTTAGAGATAGAAAAAAGACTTAATAAGGAAGGCGTTAAAGTAATTTACTTTCCATATACAAAAAATACATCATCATCAATACTTAGAGAAAAGCTAAATGTTATTTAAATTTAATAGAAAAAAGTGTGTAAAAGCAGAGGATATAATATGGTAAAGAAAAATGTAATATTTGTTATAGATTCACTTAATTGTGCAGGAGCTGAAAAGAGTATTATCACTTTATTATCACTTTTAGATTATTCTAGATATGATGTGGATTTACAACTTTTTGGATATGGTGGAGAACTTGAAGAATTAATTCCTAGAGAGGTAAATTTATTAGAGCCACTAGAATACACCAAGTACTCTACTTTATCTGTAGGCAAAGCTTTATTGTATTCAATAGAGAGATATAAGTTTAGCATGCTATATGGAAGGGTAAAGTATTCTCTACAAATACGTAAGGGCCGATATAGTAATGCTCAAAAAGCTCGATTATTTTGGAATAATATTTCTCATTTAATTGAAAGCAGAGATAAAGAGTACGACTTCGCTATAAGTTATGCTCAAGGAATACCAACATTCTATGTAGCGGATAAAATTAAGGCTAAAAAAAAGTATGCTTGGGTAAATGTTAGCTATAAATTGATTGGGGTCGATAGAGAGTTCCAGAGAAAATATTATAATTGTTATAACCAAGTAGTAGCAGTTTCAGAATCTGCAAAAGATATTTTCTTAGAGAGTTATCCTGGGTATAAAAATAAAACAAGAGTAATATACGACATAAATGATTATAATTTTATAAAAAGGATGGCAGAGTATGGTGAAAGTTACGAGGATGATTTTCAAGGTATAAGAATATTAACTATAGGGAGATTAGCAAATCAAAAGGGATATGATATTGCAATAGAGGCTTGTAGGAAATTAAAGGTAGCTAATATTAATTTCAAATGGTATGTATTGGGGAAAGGGCCACAAAAGAAGGAAATAGAAGGGTGGATTAGGGATAATAATCTTGAAGAAAACTTTATATTACTAGGGGTAAAGTCAAATCCATATCCATTTATTAGAGATTGTGATATATATGTTCAAACTTCAAAATTTGAGGGGTTTGGGTTAGCAATAGCCGAAGCTAGAATGCTTAATAAGCCAGTAGTAACGACTAGATTTGATGCTGTATATAACCAAATGGTTCATAGAAAAAATGGATTAGTTGTAGATATGAATTCACAAGGGATTTATGATGGGATTCTGCAAATAATTAATGATGATGAACTTAGAAATAGTATTATATATCATGTTAAAGCTGAAAAGAAAGGTAATATAGAGGAATTAGATAAATTTTATAATTTGATAGAAGGTAAATAGATTAGGGGTTAAGTATGATACGAATAATATTTATGATTATTAATATGAATATAGGTGGTACAGAAAAAGCGCTGCTATCAATGATAAGAGAAATGGATAGAACTAAATGGGATATTACTATTCTTATGTTAGAGGAATATGGTGGATTTTTAAATGAAATACCAGATTGGGTTAGTGTTAAGTATGTAGATGAATATAAGAGTTTAAAATCATATTTTAATGAGTCATCTTTATCTGTGTTAAAGAAAAATGTAACAGAACATAAATATTTAGAGAGTATCATTATTCCTATATTATATTTCATCACTAAAATCACTGGGAATCTTAGCTACTATTATAAGTATATCTTTAAAAATGTAAAAGCGTTAGATAATAACTATGATATTGCAGTAGCTTATGCAGGACCTATGGACTTTATAACATATTTTGTAGCAAACAAAATAAAGTCAGAAAAAAAAGTACAATGGATACACTTTGATATAGAAAAAATATATTTTAATAAAAGATTAGCATCTAAGATATATAAAAGTTTTGACAGGATTTTTGTGGTATCCAAAGATGGTCTAGGTAAATTTATAAAGAGTTTTCCTAAGGTAGTGGATAAGACCCAAGTATTTTATAATATTTTAGAACATAAAAATATTAATAGTTTGGCTGAAAATGGTGAATCTTTTAAAGATGATTTTCACGGGATTAGGATTCTTACAGTAGGAAGATTAAGCAAAGAAAAAGGACAAGATTTAACTATACCTGTTTTAGCAAGATTAAAAAGTGAAGGGTATAAAGTACGTTGGTATTGTGTTGGAGAAGGTGGAGCTAGAAGTGAGTATGAGACAATCATAAATAAATTTAAAATTGAAAAAGACTATGTACTATTAGGAGCAAGATTAAATCCTTATCCATATATGAAAGATTGTGATATATACGTACAATCATCAAGACATGAAGGATACTGTATAACTTTAGCTGAAGCTAGGTGCTTTAATAATCCAATTATAACAACTAATTTTACTGGAGCCACTGAGCAAATAATTAACGAAGAAAATGGGATTATAGTTAGTGAAGATGTTGATTCCATATATTTAGGGATTAAAAAGCTATTAGACAATAATGATTTATATGAGGCAATTAGAAACAACCTTAGTAGTAAAAATATAAATACAACAGCAGAAATTGAAAAAATTAGTAGAGTAAGTATGAACTGAAAAATGACAGAAGGATAGGAGTAATGCCAGTGAAAAAAGTTCTATTTATGTTAAGCAGTATGAATATTGGTGGAGTTGAAAAGTCCTTACTTTCACTATTATCAGCTATACCAAAGGATAAATATAGTATTACCATCTTACTCCTTGAGAAAAAAGGAGGTTTTCTAGAATATCTTCCACAGTGGGGAAAAGTCGAAGAAACTAATTGGTTTCAAGATATAAAACCAATTCTTATGGATTCACCTTATGAGACTATAAAAAGTTATATTAAGAAGAGAAAGTATCATAAAATTCTTGGATTTTCTTATTCATATTTTAAGAGTAAAAAATCAAATGATAGATATATATATTATAAAAACATACTAAAGAGCATTCCAATGAATATGAAAGAATATGATGTAGCAATAGCCTATGCAGGTCCAACTGAGATAATAGATGCTTATATAACACATAAGGTTAAAGCAAAACTAAAAATCTCCTGGGTACATTTTGATATTTCACATCATGCGATAAATAAAAAATTATATACAAAGTTATATGAAAGATTTAATAAGATATTTGTAGTATCTAAGAATGCAGAGAGAATATTAAATAAGCAGTTTCCATTTACATCTACTAAATCACAGGTATTTAACAATTTAGTTTCACATGAATTAATTAAAGACATGGCAGAAGAAAAAATAGATTTTGACAATGATTTTAAGGGTATAAGAATTTTGACTGTAGGAAGATTGTCTAAAGAAAAGGGGCAAGATTTAGCAATAAAAGTATTAGATAAATTGAAAAAACAAGGATATAAAGTTAAATGGTATTGCATTGGAGAAGGTAAGGATAGAAAAGAGTATGAGAAGCTTATAGAAAATCTAAATCTGAGAAATGATTTTATTTTATTAGGAGAAACTATAAATCCTTATCCCTACATAAAGGCTTCAGACATCTATGTTCAGCCTTCAAGGCATGAAGGCTACTGTATAACCATAGCAGAGGCGAAATGTTTAAACAAGCCTATAGTTACTGCAAATTTCATTGGCTCTAATGAACAGATTGAAGATGGACAGAATGGTTTAATTGCTGAGTGTAATGTAAATAAAATATGCGAAAAAATTAAATTTCTTATTGATAATCCAAAAGTTAGTGAAAATTTTTCAAAAGCTTTATCAAGGGAGAAGATAGATACAACATGTGAAGTTATTAAACTATGTAACTATATTGATTGAAAGGAAAAATGATATGAATCCTAAAATAAGTATAATAGTGCCTGTATATAATGTTGAAAAGTATATTAATAAATGTGTTGATTCCATATTAAATCAAACTTTTAAGGATTTTGAACTTATTCTTATAGATGATGGATCAACAGATAGTTCTGGTAAAATATGTGATGAATATGGTGAGTTAGATGAAAGGGTTATAGTGATTCATAAAGAAAATGGAGGAGTATCTTCAGCTAGAAATATCGGTATAGATACTTGTAATGGAACATATTTAGCATTTGTAGATCCTGATGATGATATAGATGAAAATATGTATGAAACCTTACTTGAAAATAATTCTAATAGTGATATTGATTTAATAGTTTGTAAAATAAAAACCATAGATACATTAAAAAATAAAACGTATGAATCTACTATTTGGAATGAAACTAATTCAATTATTAGTAAATATGAGATTAGAAATCAGGTCATTCCAGGAATTTTAAGTGGAAATTCATATAGTATATTTTCAGTATTTAATAAATTGTATAAAACTTCAGTGATGAAGCATCATAACGTGCGGTTTGATGAAAAAATGAATCATGGTGAGGATGCCAGACTAAATTTGATTTTATTAGAAAAGATAAACTCGATACTATTTTTAGATATTGCTTTATATAATTATTATAAAAGAGATAGGCAATCATTAACTACTGTATTTGATAAAAACAGATATGATTATATATTAAATAATAAAAAATTTGGATTAAGCTTATGCAAAAAATATAATATTAATGATACTGATGATTATATAGACCAATATCTAAATAATACCTTAAATCATATGATTGATTTGGTTTTATCTAATGTTTCAATAAAGGAAATAATAAGAATATTAAATAGAATAATGAATGATTCAGAGTTTAAAATTAATATATTGTATTACAAGTGTCCATCCGTATACTATAAAGTATTAAAAAGATGTTGTAGATGTAGAAATGAAAAGATATTTTGGTTAACTGTAAAAGGAAAAACATTCATTCAAAATATTAAAAAAACAATTTGAAATGTTTATAGAATAAAGATGTATATATGATAGATGGGAGGTTGTAATAGTTGGTAGATATATCAATAATAGTTCCTATATATAATATTGAAAAATATTTAAAAAAATGTATAGATTCAATATTAGCTCAAAGGTTTAAAGATTTTGAATTAATACTTGTAGATGATGGATCAACAGATAATTGTGGAAACATATGTGATAAATATTCTTTGAAGGATAATAGAATCAAAACTATACACAAAGAAAATGGTGGATTAAGTTCTGCAAGAAATAGTGGAATCGATATTGCAAAAGGAAAATATATTGGATTTATAGATGGTGATGATCATATTCATCCAGATATGTATAATATTTTATTTGAAAACATTGTGAAATATGATTCTGACATGGTAATGTGCAATTTTCAATATGTGAATGAAAATGATAAAGTCAAAGTTAATAGTGAAGATGGAATATTTAAAATTAATCATTATGATAAAATTGAAGCGTTAAACATGATTTATTCCGAAGAATCAATCAAATTTATAGTAGCTTGGAACAAACTTTATAAGCGGGAATTATTCTCTGATATTAGATATGAAGTAGGAAAAGTATGTGAAGATGAATTTGCAATTCATAAATTGTTATATAAATGCAATGTAATTACATATATAGATTTACCAATGTATTTTTATGTTCAAAGTAATAATAGTATAATGAGAAAAAAGTTTAATGTGAAAAGATTAGATTCTATTGAGGCATTAAAAGATAGAATGAAATTTTTTAATAATAACAATGAGGAAATATTGTATAGGAAGACTCAAGATTTATACGCCGGAGTTTGCATATCTCAATATATAAAAGCAAAGAAAGAATTAATAGAAATCGACAATAAATTAAAAATAATAAAGAAAGATTTTCATAAAAATTTATTAAGTTTGTTAAATAATCCTTATGTCAATTGGAAAACAAAAATACTGTGGATTATATTTGTTATAAATCCAAGCATCTATGACATTATAAAAAGACATATGTGTAGTACTTATAGAAAAACATAATCCGAAAAATATATAATTTTAGTAATAAGGAGGGAAATAGTATGAATGAAATTACAATAATTACAAGTCAGCCATCTCATAAAAAGAGATTGAAAGAACTGTGGAAATATAGAGAAGTTATAACATTTTTATCATGGAAGGATATTATAGTTAGATATAAACAAACTGCACTAGGGGTACTTTGGGCTATTTTTCAGCCAATATTTTCAATGATAATCATGACCTTTGTATTTGGAGGATTAGCAAATATGCCCTCAGAGAATGGGATTCCTTACGCAATTATGGTGTATTCAGCGCTTTTGCCATGGAATTTTTTTTCTGCAGCATTCAATGGTGTATCTAATAGTCTAGTTAATAATGGTCATATGATAAAAAAAATATATTTTCCAAGGCTCACTTTACCTATAGCTTCTGTGGTTACAGCTTTTATAGATTTTGTTATTTCATTACTAGTTTTATTAATTATAATGATTTTCACTGGATACTTACCACCAATAAAAATATTGTTATTTCCATGTTTTATTATTTTAGCTTTCATAATAGCCTTAGGGTTTGGCTTATTTTTTTCCACACTTAATGTAAAATATAGGGATATAAAATATATAATTCCAGTAATATTGCAATTTGGCATGTATTTATCTCCAGTTGCATATACAAGTTCAGTGATACCAACCAATCTAAGATTAATATATTCAATTAATCCATTAGTTGGAGTAATTGAAGGATTTAGATGGTGCATAATATCATCAGCAAGGATATATGTTCCAGCATTAATTTTTTCAATTGTTACTGCATTAATAGGATTAATATTAGGAGTAAAATTTTTCATAAAGTTTGAAGATACTTTTGCGGATGTAATTTAGGAGGATTTATATGGTTCAGGAAGTTTTGAGGGTTGAAGGGATTGGCAAAAAATATAGGTTGTTATCTAATCAAGATAAAAGTGATACTTTTATAGCTGTTCTTTTAAACTCTATTAAAGGAGCATTTAGTAAGAAGAATAAAATGTCATCTGGTAATGAGTTTTGGGCATTGAAAGATATTAATTTTACAGTTAATAGAGGTGAAAGAATTGGAATAATTGGGCATAATGGAGCTGGAAAATCTACTATTTTAAAAATTTTTTCTAGAATTACACTTCCAACGGAGGGAGAAATTAAAATAAAAGGTAGGATTTCTTCTCTTTTAGAAATTGGAACAGGTTTTAATCAAGAATTAACAGGAAGAGAAAATATTTATTTAAATGGGTCTATCTTAGGCATGAAAAAAAAGGAGATAGAGGCTAAGTTTAAGGATATAGTAGCATTTTCAGAAATAGGTGAATTTCTTGATACACCAGTAAAAAGATATTCAAGTGGAATGCATGTAAAGCTTGCATTTGCAGTAGCAGCTCACCTTGATCCAGATATTCTTATAGTTGATGAAGTATTGGCGGTAGGGGACATGAAATTTCAAGAAAAATGTCTTGGAAAGATGGAGGATATAGCAGATGGGGGAAGAACAATACTTTATGTAAGTCATAGTATGAGGACAATACAACAGCTTTGTAGTAGGGTAATAGTTTTGGACCATGGGAAAATTATCTTTGATGGTGATGTAGATGATGGAATAAAAGTTTATATGAATAATAATTTTAATACTACCCCATTAGTGAATCTTGAAAACCAAAAAAGGCAATCACATATTATGCAAAGTGCCACTATTATAAGCACACAAATACTAAATAATAAAGATTGTATATTTAATTCTAAAGAATCTATTACCTTTAAAATGAAATGGAAAGCTTGTAAAGATTTGTTTAATTTAAGACTGAGGGTTGAAGTCTTATTTTCAGATAATACACCAGTTGGTGTAAGCTATTCCAAGCCCTTTGTAAATGCAAAATCAGGTATCATGTATGATGATATATTTAATTTGGATACAAGTACACTTGCCCCTGGAAAGTATAGTGCTATATTACTATTAACACAAATGAATGAATATGGTTCATATACCGACGTTGATAGAGTAGAAAGAGCATTGAATTTTGAAATCATCCCTGAAGAAAGTGAAATAGAAAAAATAGCTTGGACTCATCGTTGGTGGGGTCATGTATCATTACCAGAGGTTAAGAAAGTTAGTAATATAAATGAGAAAATGACTAAAATAATATAAATAAAAGGACTAATTAGTTTTAAATTAATTGGTCCTTTTGTTTATAATTAATAATAACTGTACATATTTATATTAGTATAAGTAATACAAGGGGATATATTATGAATGAGAGAAACTCAAAATTATTAAGTAATTTAGCTGTTAGAAAAATTATTATAATAATATTATCTGCTATTTTAATAGGTATAATATTATTTTTAGTTGCTAGTTTATATAATTATACGGAATTAAATAGTGAAGTTATTTCTCAGATAGAGCTAGATGAATTTCCATCTGATACCTATATTAAAATAGATAATGAAACAGGCATTAGAAAGTATGGATCGCCTACAATAATGATTACTATTGAGCCTATTGTAAAAACAAATCCAAACCTTACATATTGGATTACAACAGTAAAAATAAAAAATCAAAGTCAGCTTAATTCTGCCTTTTAAGGAGACAGTTTTTCCTTAAATATAAAAGAGAAAACATCTTCTATAGCCAACAGACATAATGCCATTCTTGCTATTAATGGTGCTGCTTCCGGATTTAATACATCAGGATATGTAATTAGAGATGGAGTAGTGTACAGAGGTACGGATCTAGATTGTGCTCCTCTGGTTATAGATAAAGAAGGTCACTTTAAAATATATGAGTATGGAAAGAAGAATGCAGAAGAATTATTGAGTTTGGGTGCAAGACATACCTATGACTTTGGTCCAGATTTAATTAAAGATGGTAACATTGTTGAATATGGAGATACATGGTATAAGGAAGATGTGCAACCACGTACAGCTATTGGTCAAAAAGGACCATTGGAATATGTAATAATTGTGGTTGATGGAAGAAGCACTAAGTCACAAGGCATGAGTTGTTATGATTTAGCGATTGAATTTCAAAAGATAGGTTGTAACTTTGCATATAACCTAGATGGCGGAGGCTCCTCTACTTTATATTTTAATGGTGAAGTTATAAATGAACCTTCAGATTTTAATGGAGAGAGAAATATTTCAGATATATTATATTTTATAAATTAAATTTAGAGTTATTCAACTAAGGTTGGATAACTTTTTTTAGAGGGATATATGTGACCATAAAGAATAAATTTATTTACATAATATGTAAATATGTTACAATTATTATATAATACATATATTAACATAAATTCAGGGTAAAGGTGAATTGTAAAGGTCATAAATTAAATATAGTTAGGAGTGTAATTATGGACAGTACACAGAGTCAATTCATAGAATTATTGTCTCATTCAATAAGGGGAAAAACAACATATAAATTATCTGATAACGTTAATTGGAATAAAATAATAAATATAGCCCAATTACATAAATTGGAGGGAATAATTTATTCTTTTTTAAGTAAAAAAGACATGATTTCACATCTAGATTGTGAAGTGCTAAAAAAGCTTCAGATATCAGTATTTCATACTGGAACAAAACAACTGAGAAATATATATAATTTAGCTAAAATATTTAGTAGGTTTGATGACGAAGAAATTCCTGTAATTGTATTAAAGGGACTAGTGGTAAGGAATTTTTATCCTCACCCAGAACAAAGGGATATGAATGATGCAGATATATTAGTTCATAAAGAAGATTTGGAAAAGGTTAAATGTATTTTATTAGACCTGGGTTATAGCCAATTAGAGGATCATGTCGCATCTCATCATATAGTATTTTATCATTATACTTTTCCTATTATAGAAGTACACTGGCATATTGTTAAAAGAGATGGATTTAGTAGTAATCTTGATAAATTTGAAGAAGACGTATGGAGTAATTCTATAAAAGTTAATGTAGGTGACTCAGAAGTAAGATCTCTTTGCTATGAAGATTTAGCTTTACACTTATGTATGCATATGGCATCTCATTTGACTGCTAATGGATTTGGGTTAAGACAGCTTTGTGACTTAGTATTATTAGTAGAAAATAAGGGAAATGAAATTTCATGGATAAGCTTCTTAGACAAATCCAAGAAATATGGTTTTGAAAAGTTCAACATTATAATTTTTTTATTATGTAATAGATTATTTCACATGAAAGTTCCTAATGAATTAATAAATATTAAATTAGATGAAGAAAAATATATTAATTTTCTCATAGATGAAATATTAAAGGGTGGAGTTTATGGAAAAAAAGATGTGGTAAATTCCTTTAGTAATCAAATTGCTTTTAACTATGAATGTAAAGATAATAATGCCACTTTAGGAGCCATAAAGAGATACATACGTTTTATGTTCCCTAGGGTAGAATATATGTCAGATAAATATAACTATGCGAAGAAATATAGAATATTAATCCCTATAGTATTGGTTCATCATTTAATAGCAGGTTTGTTTAGAAAAGAATATTCCTTCATTGATAAGAGTAAGTTTATAATAAAGGGAGCTTCTATTTCTGCAAAGAAAAATAAATTACTGAAATGGATGGAATTATAGGGTATAGAATTATATCACTAATCCCAATAATTGAATATTATATTATAGGACAAGTCTATAATATAAATTAAAGTCTAAAGGGAGAAGAGATATGAGTAGTACAGTTACTATAGAATATAGAGATAATGAGACTAAGGCATTAATATACTCTAAAGATATTTATGAAAATGTAAAGACGGGATTATATATATACAAAGCTAAAGATATTAATGGATATACTCCAATAAAAGGCACTATCTTTTTATTTGTGATTTTCTTCATAAAAAATTATACTATAACATTTTATTATAATAAGAAGGATATACCAGAACCTGTTTATGGATGTATAGAAATTAACTATATAAATATTGATACAAATGAAAAATTAATACCTTCTATTAATATAGAGAATATTGATATGGGAGAATATAGTTTTGAAGCAAAGTCAATAGAAGGTTATGATCTAATTACCGATAGTAAAGTAAAAGTAGTATTAACTATAGAAAATCCCAATGTAGTTATAGATTTCAAGTATAGGAAGAAGGAAAGTACTGAGTATGTTATTGATTTGAAATATTTTAATATTAAGAATGATGGAACTTCACCTATAGAAACATCTAAAGGTATTAATAAAGCCTTAGAATTTATATCCTCGTCACTAAAGTATAAAAAGATAATCTTTCCAAAGGGTATTTATTTAATAGATGAAAATAATCCAATAGTAATTAAATTAAAAGATATAACTATAGATTTAAATGGTTCTACTCTAAAAATTAACAGTAATGCACTAGAAAAATATTCTATTGTTAGCTTTGAAGATGGAGCGGAAAACCTTATATTTACTAATGGAATTTTAGAAGGAGATAAAGAAACCCATGATTATATTACAGTACCAGGAACTCATGAGTGGGGATGCGGATTAGTAGTAAATGGTGGTTATGATTGTATTATAGATAATATTTCAGTGATCAATGTACCAGGTTATGGTGTTGCTACTAATAGCGGTAACAATAAAAATAGGTATGATACTGTTTATGTAAAAGATTTTCAGATTGGAGATATAAATCTAAAAGGAGAAATTATTGAAAGTAACATTGTTTCTAGGACTAAAGCTTATAACATTTCAGCTTGTAACGGGAAATTTGAGTTTGGATATACTTTAGGATATCAAGGGTATCCTTATATAAAGCAACCTCAATATATATCTTATTTCTATGATAAAAATAATCAGTTTATTTCTTCAGAGAAGTGCATTCAGTTTAGAAAGGTTATTATACCAGATGGAGCAGTCTATGTGAGATTTGTATTTCCACAGATAGATATAGCTAGTAATTTAGGCTATGTAGGCTGGATTAGCAATTTTGAGCCGCCTACTAATATAATTTTAAGGAATTGCACCATTTCAAATAATAGAAGTTTAGGAATTGCATTTTGTGGAGGTCAGCAATGGACTATAGAAAATAATATTTTTGAAAATAATGGAGGTCAAGCACCTGGTTATGCTATTGACTTTGAAGATGGATGGGAACTAATGCAGGATATTAAAGTTGAAAATAATAAATTTATGGGAAATAAATCAGGAGATATAGTTACTTGTGCAGGAGATAATATTATATTTGAAGGAAATGAATTTACGGGAATGGTATATATGTGGGGAAGAACAACTAATTATAAATTTGTTAAAAATATATTTAAATCTAATTCTGTAACCTATGAATATTCATCTAAAATTGAAAGTAAAGAAAATCAGTTTGTAAATAGTAATTTGAGATTACAACCAAGAAATACTACAGTGACTGAAAGACCTTATGTTTATGGAGAAACCTTCACAAATAGTAGTATTGATAGAATGACTGAGGAAGATATAATTTTGAACTCAATAGTTACTAGTGATGGAACTATAAATGTGAGAATTGTTGGGAATTTAAAAGATTGCAGTTTAAAAATGAAACAATGCTATTTAAGTGCTGAACTTAATAGTTGTATTATTGAAGATAGCATTTTAACAGTACTATTAAATGCTTCAATGAATGAATGTATCATTTCTAAGTCTATAGTAAGAACTCATGGAAATACAGGGACTATTATTTTTAATAAATGTAAGATGGTGGATTGTAACCTTCTTACTCAAACATGGGGAAGTTCAACAGTATTAGAGATTGAGAATAATATTATAGAAATGAGTTCTTCATCTGATAATTTGATAAAGCTGTCAGCAGGAAAAATGAAAAACCTTATATTTAATAATAATGAAGTTAATAATAGCAGTAGTAATTCTGTTTTTAATCTGTTTGATACCACCTATAGTAATCCTAATGGAAAAGTTACCTTAAGAGAAAACGTATTTAACCAAAACTCATCTCCGTATATTTTTAGTGGAACTACAATAAAGAAAGGATTATTTCAATTTGATGATATTCGAAATACTATAAATGGAAACGCAAAAATTCTAAATCCAATATATTTTAATAATGAATATTTTGTAATTTATACCGAATAAATAAATATAGATAAGAAGGCATAGGCTTTCTTATCTATATTTATGTTTAACTTATGATGTTGGACTTTGAGGATCTGGAGGAGTTGGTTGAATTTTTTTTGTACATTTTCCATATCCAGTACAAAGATCTAGGCTAAGTAGTTCATAATATTTACAATCTCTTTCCCAAGTTAATGGACAATCATTGCCTGCACCAGCAGGATTTTTACATGCACCTATAAGTGGGTTCCAAAATGTGGGGTTTGTATCTTTAGTTTCAGTAACACTTAAATTTGTTAATTCTGGTTTGTTCCAAGTTTTCATCTTTTCACCTCCCTACTATGATATATTACTATAAAAGTAAATAAATGTAAATTGATTATATAAATAATTATGATAGATGTTAAAGAATAATGCTAGTTTTGTTAATTTAAAAATAATAGTTTATTAAATATATTACATGAAGTAATTAGAAAAAAATATGTAATGAATAACAGATTTCATGCAAAGATTTTTATCAAATATAGGTCTAAATAATAAATTCATCTATTGAATCTTAAACAACAAAATGGTAAAATTATACATATAAAATGATATATGTATTTAGGTGATATTTAAATAGAAGGAGGAAAAAATGAAAATAGAGTGGAAGAAACCAATATTATCACAATTAGCTACTAGTGATACAAATGAAACTGAATATATTGATTTTTGTAATTGGCAAGAACCAATGAGTATTAAATTTAATAATGAAGATTACACTAATCCTAATATTCAACCTGCTGACCATCCAGATTGGGTGTGGTGTTACAAGCATAATAGATGGCATCCTAAAAATCATGGAAGTGCACCAAAACAATCATAATTTTTGTCCAATATACCTATATCAAAATAAAGCTTGATATAGGTATATTGGTTTAAGAAAATATTAGAAACATAGAATGTCAGAAAGGAATCAATGAAATTATGTATATAGATAAAAAATATTTCTATAGAGTATATGGACTTAATATAGATTCTAATATAGAAATTCTAGAATTCCCTAAAAGAAATGAAAACTTTAAAGATAAAGACATTGTAACTATATTATATGGACAAACTCCCAATAACATTTTAGAAGAAATTAAAGAGGGAAAAAGTATTCATGTAACAAAGGATCATGTTTGGTTTCATATAGAACATGTGGCTACTTATTGTATTGAAAATGGAAATACTGTGATAGTAGATCCCTGTGAGGATTGTGATAAAAGTCTTATGAAAGTTTATATAATGGGAAGTGTCTTAGGTTTTCTCCTACTTCAAAGGGAGTCAACAGCTATCCATGGAGGCACCGTTGTAATAAATGGAAAGGCTATTATATTTACAGGAGAAAGGGGGGCTGGAAAGTCAACATTGACTACAGCCCTTGTAAAAAGAGGCTATAATTTTGTAGCAGATGATGTAGCTGCATTAAGTTTTGATAATAAAATAGTCATTGAACCAGGGTTTCCTTACCATAAACTATGTTTTGATGCTTTAGAGAACATGTATTATGTTAAAGAATCTTATTCTTGCTTTCATGCTGATGGAAAGATAAAGTATATAGTTCCAGATTTTCATGGGTTTTCTAAAGAAAAGTTTCCACTGACAGCAATTTGTGAGCTTGATATAGGTGAGGTTGATAATGTGAGAGTGGAAGAGGTAAGGGGAGGAGAAAAGCTTAATAAGATTATTAAAAATATATATAGAACTGAATATATAGGATCTATGGGAGGTATGACTCCTAAGTATTTCAAAAATTGTATAGAGATTGCCCAAAAAGCTAAGTTTTATAGAATTACAAGGCCTAGGGATAAGTACACAGTGGATAATCAAATAGAAATTATTGAGAGTTTATTTAAAGAGAAAACAGTGTTTAAGGCTATGTAAATTCAAAAGTTTATTCATATTAATAATTGGAGTTATAGTTACATTTATATATATCATAATATTGTATGGGCTAAATTTATAATTATATTTGAGAGGATGAGAGATATGGAAATTAAAAAACTTAAAGTTAAATCTGCTGAAATTAATGGAAACTTGGAGATGACGCTAAATTCTAAGATTACAAGAAATTCTGATATTGATGCTACAGATTTAGATGGGGAAGTGGTTATGATGAATTTAGAAAAAGGTCAATATTTTATGATGAATCAGGTTGGAAGTAGAATTTGGGAGATAATTAAAGAGCCTTCTACTGTTAATAATATTATTAATACATTGCTTGGAGAGTTTCAGGTTGAAAAGAATCAGTGTAAAGAAAATGTAGAAGAATTTTTAGGAAAACTTAAAAATGCAGACCTTATCAGTATTAACTAGAAAGATTAGAACCTTTGCTACTTTAGATGGGAGTATTAAGTTAAGATTTCTAGAAGCTTATATATATACAGGAATATATAGGATTTTAATAATCTTTGTACCTTTTAATAAACTTAGGAAGAGAATGGGTAATGTAAAAGAAGAGTCGCCTGGTGAGGTAGATATAAATTCATATAGAATAGCGAGAGACATAAGGTGGGCAGTTATTAATTCTTCACGATATACGCCATGGGAAAGTAAGTGTCTTGTCAAAGCCCTTACTGCACAAAGAATGATGAGAGGAAAGGGAATATCAACTACAATGTATCTAGGGGTTAAAAAGAATGAAAAAAATGATATGGTAGCACATGCATGGATACGATGTGGGTCTTACTTTATTACAGGTGGAGAAAATAGAAGTGGATATGTAGTGGTAGCTAAATTTTCAACTTTGGGATGTAAAAGATGAATTAGTGTAAAATATGAGTAAAGCCACCTATGAAATCCCCCAAAAGATTTCATAGGTGGCTTATTTATTGATTTACTGCAGTTTCTAGTATAACTTTATTCTCAATCTCTTTAAGAGTTCCTTTTTCGAGTTTTAATATTCTATCACAGATAGATAATGCAGAAGGTCTATGGGTTATTATAATACAGGTTGGTTTATGGTCTAGTTCTTTTATTGATTTAAGGACGTTGAGTTCTGTATCAACATCTAAAGATGAAGTTACCTCATCTAGGATTAAAATTGGTCTTTTTCTTAGAAGAGCTCTTGCTATGGCTAGCCTTTGAGCTTGCCCTTCTGAAACTCCACTACCTTTTTCACCTATTAAGGTATGAAAGTTATCTTCTAATTTATTTATAAACTTCAAGGCATAAGCTGCTTTTGCGGCTTCTTCAATGTCATCTATATTAGCATCATCTTTACCGTAGCGAAGATTATCCTCTATGGTTCCAGAAAAGAGAGTGTTTCCTTGAGGCACATAAGAAATAAGTTCCCTATGATTTCTATTTAAAACTATTTCATCATTGTTTCTTATGTTATAGCTTCCTAGGGTAATTTCTCCTTCATTACAATGAATAAGCGATAGTAAAAGTCTTATTAATGTTGTTTTACCTTCTCCAGAGGGACCAATTAAGGCTATAATTTCTCCAGGAGCTATGTTAAAGGTTACACTATTTATTACAGGGTTTCCTTCATTATAACTAAAGGATACATTTTTAAATTTAATATAGGGAGACTTAAATGATTCGGGAATGCTTGGGATATTGACATCTTCAAGAGCGATTTCTTCAATCTCCATAAGTCTTTCAGTAGCTGAAATACACCCTATAAGGGCTGGGAAAGTGTTAGCAAGTCCAGAAATAGGACCTTGAATATTACTGTAGAGTTGTATCATAGCGGTAAAAGTTCCATAGGTTCCTAATCCTTTTGAAATGTTTAAAGCACCCCAACAAAATATAGAGAAATAAGCAATGGTAGAACAAAATCCCATGGACATTCCTGAAAGAACACTAAGTTTAGTATTTTTCATAGCTAACTCATATTTGTTTTTTTGTATTAGATGAAGTTTATCTACATTAAGTTTCTCCATACAAAAGGTTTTAACTATCATTAAGTTTTGAATGGATTCTTGAATGAAAGAGCGATATTTTATATCTTCTTCTTGTATTTCTTTATATAATTTTTTTAATTTTCTACCAAAGGAACGACTAATTAAAAGTAATATAGGACCTACTATTACTGCTACAATTGCTACGGATGGAGCAAAATAAATAAGAGTAGAAAAGGAAGCTATAAAGGTTACTAGCAAAGATATAATGCTAGGAATAGTACCTAATATTGTTGAAGATATTGTTCCTACATCCGAGGTGATTCTAGTAAGCAAGCTAACACTGTGAAATTTTGATTGTTCAATCCATTCACTATAAATAAGATGTTTATAAAGCTTGCTTTGCATACCTTGATTGAGTTTAGTAGATGCCCTAGTACTCATAAATGAGGTAATAGGGGATATGAGCATTCTTCCAAACATTATAGTGGCCATTACAATGAGCCATTGAATAACCGTTGAAGTTTTGCCACTAATAGCAGCATCTATAAGAGATTTTGATATTATAGCATTATAAACTCCAATTAAAGATAAAGCAGAATTAATTATTATTGTAGAAATAAAAAAAGGAACAATAGGTTTACATTGAGAACTAATCCATTTCATTTTTGCCCAGAGATTTCTAAAATCTTCTTTTGACTCCAATTTTATATATTTATTTAATTTGCTTATTCTAATATATTTAAGATATATATCCTTTATTGAATTATTCATATAGTCCTCCTATAGATTTTATTTTTATATTAAAGAATTAAATATACTTCAATGGGACAATACATAAAATATGGATATAAATGTAATAATATGGTAACATAACTAAGCTAGATTTTCAACTTATAAAAAGTTTCTGAAAAATGAAATTTATTGTAGATAAATGGAATTGAAAACGTTATAATATTTATTAAATAACAAATTTTAAAAGATACAGTAGAAAAGGGGAGAATAATCAAATGAAATTAGGGGATTACTTATGGGGAGGTTTATTACTTTTATGGGCTGCAGTTTTAGTAGTTCCAACAACTAGAGAAGTATTTATGTCTATGACACAAGCATATCCATATATAAGTGGCTTTTTTAAATTCTTTGTTTTAGCTACCATGGGAGACATGTTGGGAGCTAGAATTTTACATGGACAGTGGCAAAAGACTAAAGGATTAATTTTTAAAGCAATTATATGGGGAATAATTGGAATGATGATAACTTTAGCCTTTACACTATATTCAGAAGGAGTGTTAGCTGCACAAGATATAGGCAGATTACCTTTCCATGGCTCAAAGTTTGGACATGCATTTTTAACAAGTGCTATGATGAATATTACTTTTGCACCCTTTATGTTTTTATTTCATAAGTTTTGTGATTTATATATTGATGTTAAATATAGAGGGATGAAAAAGGTAACTATAAATGATTTGGTTAAAGAAATCGATTTTAATATGCTCGTAGGTTTTAGTATGTTAAAAACAATTCCATTTTTCTGGATTCCATGTCATACCCTTGTATTTTTAATGCCACCACAGTATAGAGTAGTTGCTTCGGCTTTCTTATCAATAGCTTTAGGTCTTATGATGGCTATAGCCAAAAAGTCTAAAAAACTATAGTTAATGAACAAGAGGTCATAGGATAGTACAAGAAGGAGGAGTTTAATGGCAACTTGGATAGCTCATCTTAGAATTGCAGAAAATATATTGAAGCATATGGATGATTTAGATTCTATAGCATTTATACTTGGAAATGTTGGTCCAGATTCTGGAGTTCCGAATGAAGATTGGAGTAGCTTCAATCCACCAAAAAAAATTACTCATTGGATTAATGAAGAAAATAATATAGATGCAGAGAGGTTTTTTGATAAGTATATAAAAAATAATTTCATGGAATACTCAAAATATTCTTATGTCCTTGGATATTATATACACTTGCTTACAGATATTGAATGGTCTAAATTTTTCAATGAAAAAAAGAATAATGCTTTATATAATAAAAAATTAAAAGAGGATGCAAGTTTTATTTGGACCATAAAAAAGGATTGGTATGGATTAGATTTTTTATACTTAGAAAAAAATTCTAATTTTATTTTTCATACTATATTCAAAAATATAGATCAGGTACCGGATTATATAGATTATTTTCCTAAAGGGGCTTTAATGAAGCAAGTTAAGTATATAACAGAATATTATTTAGGAGATAATGAAGAAACTAAGGAGAATTTTATATATCTTAATGAAGAGGAAATGGATAAGTTTATAGATGATACTTCTAAAAAGATAAATAGTATTTTAAAAGGCAAAATTCAATAAATAAAGAAAAATATTAAGAATAAGAACTATACATATGATTTTATGTTATAGTTCTTTTATTTTTGTATTCCTTTATAAATATAATAGTAGATTTTTTATGAAGAATGAGTTAATTATATATATTCCACTAGGATACTTATTGCATCAATTATTAAAATGGCTTATAATAAAATAAACTTTGACTATCAAAGTATTTGAAATTCAAAGTAAAATATCTTAATTTGAAAGGTAGTGTTTTTATGAATATAAAAGGTCTTAATATAGGAAATATATTTGTACCTATGCCTATAATTCAAGGTGGAATGGGGATAGGAGTTTCTAGATCAAAACTTGCATCAGCAGTGACTAATGAAGGAGGAATCGGAGTTATATCTGCAGCACAAGTAGGATATGATGAAGAGGACTTTGAAAGTAATAATTTAGCTGCTAACATTAGAGCATTAAAAAAACAAATTTTATTAGCAAAAAAGGCTACTGATGGAGGAGTTATTGGAGTTAATATAATGGTCGCTATGAATAATTATAAAGAGCATGTTAAGGCAGCCATAGAAGGTGGTGCGGATATTATAATTTCAGGAGCTGGAATACCAATGGAATTACCAAATTTAATCAAAGGTTTTTCAGTAAAAATTGCACCAATAGTATCTTCTTTAAAGTCAGCCAAAGTTATTTTCAAGCTTTGGGATAGGCATGATAAAGTAGCCCCTGACATGGTTATAGTTGAAGGACCAAGAGCAGGTGGACATTTAGGATTTAAAAAAGAAAATATAAATATGACTGAAAAAGCCTTTGATAAAGAAGTAGTAGATATAATTAATGAAACTAAAATTTATGGAGAAAAGTATAATAAGGAAATTCCAGTAGTAGTGGCTGGAGGTATATACGATGGAAAAGATATAGCTAAATACCTAAAACTAGGTGCAGATGGAGTTCAAATGGCAACTAGATTTGTAGCAACAGTAGAATGTGATGCATCAGAAAATTTTAAGAAGGCTTATGTTGATTCAAAAGAAGATGATATAGTTATAGTAGATAGTCCTGTAGGGTTACCGGGAAGAGCTATATGTAATCCCTTTGTAGAGAATACTTTTAAAGGAAAATTGAAGGTGGAAAAATGCTATAGATGTATATCTCACTGTAATCCAAAAGAAACTCCTTATTGCATTAGTGAAGCACTAATAAATGGTGTTAAGGGAAATATGGATGAAGCTTTAGTATTTTGTGGAGACAATGCCCATAGGATAAAAAGTATAGTTACAGTAAAGGAATTAATGGAGGAGTTAAAAGCAGAAATTTTAAAAGCATAAAATCCAGAAATAAATCATAAACATCAAATTTAGAATTAACAAAAAAATTAAAAATTTTTAATTTAGGTTTTACTAATGATGAAAATATGTAATAATAATATGTATGTTTTATTATTAGGATGAGGTGTAAAGATGAAAATTGGATTTGATCATGAGAAATATCTGGAAGAACAATCAAAATATATTTTAGAGAGAGTAAATAATTATGATAAGCTTTATCTTGAATTTGGAGGAAAACTATTATTTGATATGCATGCTAAAAGAGTTTTGCCAGGCTTTGATGAAAATGCAAAAATAAAGTTACTTCATAAGCTTAGAGAAAAGGCAGAAATAATTATCTGTGTATATGCTGGTGATATTGAAAGAAATAAGATAAGAGGCGATTTTGGAATTACATATGACATGGATGTACTAAGATTAATTGATGATCTTAGAGGATATGATTTACAGGTAAATAGTGTGGTTATAACTCGTTATAGTGGTCAACCAGCTACTAATATCTTTATAAATAAATTGGAACGTAGAGGTATTAAAGTTTATAAGCATGAAGCTATTAAAGGGTATCCTACAGAGGTTGAAACTATCGTAAGCGACGAGGGCTATGGAAGGAATCCATATATAGAAACTACTAAGCCAATAGTAGTAGTAACAGCACCAGGACCAGGAAGCGGGAAATTGGCTACTTGTTTAAATCAATTATACCATGAGAATAAAAGAGGAAATGCTGTTGGATATTCTAAATTCGAAACTTTCCCTGTATGGAATGTGCCTTTGAAACATCCTTTAAATATTGCCTATGAGGCAGCTACTGTTGATCTTAAAGATGTAAATATGATAGACTCTTTTCACTTTGATGCATACAATGAGGTTGCAGTAAACTATAATAGAGACATTGAGATGTTCCCAGTTATAAAGAGGATTATTGAGAAGATAACTGGAAAAGAATCTATATATAAATCACCAACAGATATGGGAGTTAACAGAGTAGGATTTGGAATTACTGATGATGAAGTTGTTAAGGAAGCTTCTATACAGGAGATAATTAGAAGATACTTTAAAACTAGTGTTGAATATAAAAAAGGATATGTAGATGCAGAGGTTTTCCAAAGAATTAAAATAATTATGGAAAGTTTAAATCTTAAACCAGAGGATAGAAAAGTAGTCATTCCTGCTAGAGAATATTCTAGTAAGCTTAAATTAGAAGCAAACAAAAATGATGCTTGTCCTGTGGTAGCCTTAGAACTTGAAGATGGTACTGTTTTAACAGGTAGAAGTTCAGAGCTAATGGATGCATCTTCAGCTGCTATTTTAAATGCAGTAAAGTACCTAGCTAACATATCTGATGAGATTCATTTAATTTCACCAGTGGTATTAGAACCTATAAAAAGTTTGAAAACCAATGCTTTAGGAAGTAATAATACATCTTTAAATTCAGAAGAAATACTGATTGCCCTTAGCATTTGTGCTGCTACTAATCCTATGGCTCAAGTTGCTTTAGAAAAACTTATAAAGCTTAAAGGGTGTCAAGCTCACTCTACTACTATTCTAAGTACTGGTGACGAGCAAATATTTAGAAAACTGGGTATAGATGTTACTTGCGATGCTGAGTATCCTTCACAAAATTTATTTTATAATATGTAATATAATATAAATAAAAATAAATGAACAGTGTATATTGATGATGAATTTAAAGTCATAAAATATACACTGTTTTATTTAGAAGAAAATATATTTCGACATCCTAAGTTTTTTATAGAAATTAATAGTATCAATGGTATATAATATATATTGTAGTAATAAGAAATTTAAATGTGATTTAGGAGGGAACATGGTTAAGAATAAAAGAAATTTTATTTTGAATGATAACTTATACAAAGTAATAGGTGTCTTAGCAATTCCTATTATGATAAATAATTTAATACAAACACTATATAATTTAGTTGATGGACTATGGGTAAGTAAAATTGGATCAGTAGAATTTGCAGCTACAGGATTTGTTTGGCCAGTTAATTTTTTATTTATATCTATCGGAATGGGCTTATCTATAGCAGGTACATCTATCATTTCTCAGTTTATAGGAGCTGATAAATATGAAGAGGCTAATAAGTATGCAAGTCAGCTTTTGGTAGTATCTTTTTTATCTTCAATACTATTTGCTATAGTAGGATATATAATATCTCCCTTTGTTGTAAGGTTAATGGGAGGGACAGGGGAACTCGCAAGAAATAGTATAATATATCTAAGAATTACCTTTTTAGATATGCCTTTTATGTTTTTATTTTTTAACTTTAACTCCATAATGAATGCAGAGGGAAATACAGTATTTCCAACTGTCCTTAGTGCAAGTAGTGCAGTTCTTAATATGATTTTAGATCCAATATTTATATTTACATTTAATATGGGAATCGCAGGAGCAGCTATAGCAACTCTATTGTCAAAGGCTGTTTTAGCAATAGCTGGAATCTATGTATTAATGAGAAAATCATCTAAGGTAAGACCTTCTTTTAAGAACTTTAGATTTGATAGAGAAATAATTAAGAAAATCATTTCAGTTGCCCTTCCATCTTCTATTGGACAATCTGGTTCAGCCTTAGGATTTATGGCTTTAAATGGTTTTATAGTATCCTATGGCACAGCTACACTAGCAGCTTTTGCTATGGTAAATAGAATTACATCTCTTGTAATTCAACCAGCCATGGGAATTGGAGCAGCCCTTACATCTATTATAGGTCAAAATCTAGGGTGTAACCAACTTAAAAGAGCCAAGGAAGCCTTTGTAAAAGCTATAAAGCTTACCATCGGTTTTTCTGTCTTAGGGTTAATTGTCTTATTAGCTTTTGATAAACAAATTATAGGTTTCTTTATGCAGTCTAAGGACGACATGATGGTAATTTCAGAGGGGATAACATATTTGCAATATATAGCATGGTCTATGCCACTTATGGGTATATTCAGTGTATTGCAAGGGGTATTTCAGGGATCGGGTCATACTAGATATTCTATGGAGATGGAAGTGGGAAGACTTTGGTTTGTGAGACTTCCTATGATATTACTATTTAAAAATTTTACAAATATAGGTTCTGCAGGCATATGGTTTTCTATGAGTTTTAGCAATCTTATAATATGTATTTTTGGGTATATAATGTATCGCAAAGGAGCCTGGGAGAAAAATATAATTCATCATAAGGATTGTAGAGAATTGAAAGAGGCAAATTAAAGGAATCTATGGATGAAATCAGAATTAATGTTAAAATATACACATGGGATAAATAATATCCTATGTGTATTTAATATATAGTATTGTTTTTACTTGTCTATATTATTGATAGTGTTTTAGAAGTTAATCACTTTCATAAAATTTTGTGCATTGAGCACAGCGAAAGGAATGAATGTTATTATGGATGAGATTTTAATTGAAGAATATAGGGGAGAACTTTTAGAATGTGTACATAGAGGATATATATGTTGTGTAAATGAAGATGGACAGGTTGTTTACTCTATAGGTGATCCTGAATTTGTAACTTATATGAGATCATCAGCAAAACCAATACAAGCTATTCCATTAATAAAGAGAGGCATTGATACAAAGTATAATCTTAGTGATAAAGAAATTACAGTTATGACTGGCTCTCATAGGGCAGAACCATTTCATGTTACGGCATTAGAATCTATAATGGATAAAGTCCAGATAGCTGAAGAAGAACTTATATGTTTACCTACATATCCATTATCAATGAATGCTAAAGAAGAAATACTAAGAAATGGTGGAGAAAAGAGACGAATTTATCACAACTGTTCAGGAAAACATATGGGAATTTTAACTTTATGCACTGATATGAACTGTGATAAAAGGGAATATTGGAATATTAATAGCCCAGCACAACAGGAAATTCTTTCTCATATTTCAATGATGTCTGAATATCCAAGAGAACAGATAAAAATTGGTACAGATGGATGCGGGGTTCCTGTATTTGCAATGCCTATGAAAAATTTAGCCATGGCTTATATGAAGATGGCATGTCCTGACACTATTGTGGATGGGTTAACACGAGATTCAGTAATAAAGCTTACTAAATTAATGAATGAAAATTATGAGATGGTTTCCGGTACTGATTTAATATGCTCATTACTATTAATGGATGATAATATAGTGGCAAAGGGTGGAGCAAAAGGAGTATATTGTTTTGGACTTAGAGATGAAAGACTTGGATTTTCAATTAAAATAATAGATGGATCAGAAGAAGAATGGCCGTTAATTGTAGCGTCTATATTAGAGCAGATTAATTATAAAAATAAAGAAACTATAGATAGACTAAAAAGGGTATTTCCAAGGGTCATTGTTAATGATAATAATAAAGAAGTAGGAGAAAGTATTGTAAGATTTAAGCTATAGCAGATCAACCTATTTTAAATATTAAGTTTACTTAGATAGTTATATATTAATATGTAATTATTTGTAGGAAGTATATTACATATTAAAAGGTTAGTATGGGGGTAATTGATAATGAAAGAAAAGGTTTTAGTTGAGATATGTTGTGGTTCACTAGAAGATGTTATAATGGCTAAAAAAGCTGGAGCTCATAGGGTAGAGTTAAATTCAAATATGTTTTTGGGGGGGATAACACCATCAATAGGTACTATTGAAGAAGCTAAAAAATCAGTAGACATTCCTATTATGGTAATGATAAGACCGAGAGGAGCTGGATTTTGTTATTCTGAATATGAAATTAAAACCATGGAACGAGATATGGAAGCAGCAATTAAAGCTGGTGCTGATGGGATAGTATTTGGAGTATTACGGGAAGATGGTACTCTTGATGTAGAATTATGCAAAAGATTTATGGATATTATAGGAGATAGAGAAGCTGTATTCCATCGTGCTTTTGATGTAGTGAAAGACCCCTTTAAAGTATTGGATACCTTAGTTGATTTAGGTGTAAAAAGAATTCTTACTAAGGGACAAAAAAACACAGTGGAAGATGGAGCAGAACTTTTAAAAGAGTTGATAAAGTATAGTAATGGAAAAATTGAAATACTTCCAGGGGGGGTAAGACCTCATAATGTAAAATGGATGCTCGAAACTTTGAAGTTTAATCAGCTTCATGTAGCCTCTTTTACTAGAAGAAAAGATCATTCAACCCAAAGCAATCCAGAGGTTTACTTTGGAAGTCCTCTAAATCCAAAAGAGATTGACTATGATATAGCCAATTACGAATATTTAAAAGAAATGTGTGAGAATATAAAAACTATTACTAAAGCTAATTGTATAAAATAGATAAAAATTATTTTTAACAAAGGTTGTTTCATGATAAATTTGAGACAACCTCTTTTTGCTTTATAGGAAATTGCTTTGTT
>NZ_DGRF01000022.1:0-31503 GCF_002390995.1 Clostridium sp. UBA4395 | reverse complement strand
GACTTCATATAGTTAGTCTCATCTTATCAGTTATAGTGTCTTAATTACATAATACACTATAACTGGATTAAAGGTTAATGCTAAAAAGTACAATATAACCTGATTAGATTAAATTAGGTATGAATAACTCATATTTCCTTTAATATATAAATGTTTACATAATTTAAATGTTAAAATACTACAAAATAATCCAATATATAATATTTCGTGATACTAATTCTTTACTATATATTGTAATATATTACTTTAAAATGTATAATTGGTAGTGGGAATATACACTTTTAAAGAAATATGCAGATACAATGGAAATAAATATACATATATGATAAAAAGCTATAAAAATTAATTTTTGTAATAATTTCAGTATAGTGATGAAAGTTATAATAGAGGGGATGGAAGTTTATGGAACAGGTTTTTAATAGTCTAGATGAAATGATATTAGTAGTTAATAGTAAAGAAAAAGTTCTATTTGCAAACTCTAAGTTAATAGAACGATTTGAATTAAATGAAAAAGACTTACAAAAATCTTATAGAGACATAGCTTTACAACAAGATAGGGATATACTAAAGGAACTTATATGTAATTTTGAAAAGTATACTAATAGGGTTATAGAATATACTCTTTCTTTAAAAGGGTTAGGCAAAATTCACTGTGATGTAAATGTTAACAAAGGGATGTGGTGCGGAGAATCAGCTTTTTTTGTTACATTAAAAGAAAAAGAAGTATATAGTAAAAAAAATTTAGAAATACTTCTAGACAAGCTACCCTATAGCATGTGGATGAAGGATGCTGAGGGCAAATATATATATGCAAATACTCAATATGTAAAAAACTTGGATGTTGATAAGGAGAGGGTTATAGGATCTTATGACTGGAACTTTTGTAATGAAGACCAATGTGATTATTCAAGTGAAACAGATCATGAAGTAATTGTTGACAAAAGACCAATACTATATGAAAGAGTGATTCATAATTCAGAAGGTGATATGTGGCTTGAAACCTATAAGGCTCCAATATTAGACCAATATGGAGAAGTAAAGTATATAATTGGTGTTTCAAGGGATATAACTTTTAACAAGAAGATAGAATCAGAATTGTTGGATAGTCATAAGCAATTTTATGCTTTAAATGAAGTAGTAAGCAATGGTTATAATGAAAGTAGTGGAAGATTTGATAATTTAAAAGAAGATATTATCCAAAAACTAGGTGCAGATGCTATAAATATATGGGCATATGATGATAAGGCAGGTAAACTTAATTGTAAATGTTATCTAGGAAAATATAATGAAATAGATATTGACAATACAGAGTTTCCAATAACCTATGAAGAATTGGATAGATTATTTATAGAAGAGGGTGGCGAGGGATTAAAGCCACTGTGTGATAGAAAAAATTATCCTAATAAAGACATATTAGAAAAAAAAGGTGTAAAGTTTGTTGGAATATATAAACTTGAATATAATAATAGAATTATCGGTGTAATGAATTTCTTATATAGTGAAATAGATGGTAAAAAACTAAATAACCATAATTTTATAAAAGTATTATGTAATCAAATCGCAGTAATAATAAAAAATGATATTTTATCTAAAGAGATTAAATTAGAACTTAAAAAACGTATGGAAACAGAAAGTGAGCTACAATTATTTTTAGATACTGCTATTGATTTGATGGTTATAATTGGAGAAAATGGAAACCATAGAAAGTTAAATTCAGGGTGGGAAAAGACCTTAGGATGGAGTAAAGAGGAACTTTCAAAGATGAAGTGGACAGATATAATTTACCCAGAGGATTTAGAATTAAAGAATGAATTTATAAAAAAATTAAAGACAGAAGAAAAGATAATGAGTTTTAAGATTAGACTTATGTGCAAAAATGGAGATTCAAAGTGGATTCAATGGAATAGTAGATATTTAAAAAGTAGAGGAATATCTATATGTACAGGTAAGGATGTAACAGAGCAGCATCAGCTAGAAGAGCAAAGAAAAAATTATGAAGAAGCAATAAAATTAGAGAAAATTAAAGGTGAATTTTTCTCTAATATATCCCATGAATTTAAAACTCCTTTAAATATTATTCTTACAACTATGCAACTTATAAATAGTAATATAGAAAAAGAGCGTATTTGTGCTGACAAAGGCGTGGCTTTAAAAAGATACATGAATTCTATTAAACAAAATTCTTATAGATTATTAAGGCTTGTTAATAATCTAATAGATATAACTAAGATAGATGCAGGATATTATAAATTACAACTTGAAAATCATAATATTGTTAATGTTGTAGAAGATATTACCATTTCTGTAGCTCAGTATGTGGAGAATAAAGGAATAGAATTAATATTTGATACAGAAATTGAAGAAGAAATAATTGCTTGTGATCCAGATAAAATTGAGAGAATAATGCTTAATTTATTATCCAATGCAATTAAGTATACAAAGGTAAATGGAAGAATTGAAGTATATTTAGGTATTGATGATGGAAAAGTATTCATATCAGTTATGGATAATGGAGAAGGAATAGAAAATGAAAAGGTAAATTTGGTATTTAATAGATTTATTCAAGCAGATGATACTTCAGAAAGAAGATATGAAGGTAGTGGAATTGGATTATCACTGGTTAAATCCTTAATTGAAATGCATGGTGGTAGCATTAATGTGACAAGCAAGGTTGGTGAAGGTACTAAATTTACATTTTATCTTCCAATACGGATTGTAGAAATAGAGGAGTGTGAAAAAGAACATGTGCCTCATAAAAGTGAAATGATAAGTTCAAAGGTAGAAAAATGTAATATAGAATTTTCGGACATATACAATTAATGTGACTCCTAAAATCATTATTAGAAATTTTATTTTAGTTTATTATTTAGTAGTATATAAATATTATGATATAATAATGTTTATATTACTAAAAGATAAAATATAAATTATAAGGAGTTGTGTTGCTTCATATCATGATGGATAGAAGCGTATATTATGAATAAGACTAGAAAAATTATTTTTGAGGCCGCAATAAAAGTATTTTCAAGCAATGGTTACGAGAGTGCCACTATGGATGAAGTAGCAAGCGAAGCTGGAGTTGCAAAGGGAACTTTATATTATCACTTTAAAAGTAAAGAGGAATTATTTTATTTTGTCGTACAGACAGGAATTGATTTAATAAACAGTGAAGTTGAAGAATCCATAAAAGAAATAAGTGATCCTATAGAAAGATTGAAGGAATCTGCTAGGGTTCAGTTAAAATATGTGTATATTAATAAGGATTTATTTAGAGTAATAATGAGTCAGGTATGGGGACAAAAGGAACGTCATGAAGAAATAAGAGAGCAGGTAATGAACTTAATTAATATGAATTCTAAATTTTTAGAAGGAATTACAAAGAGTAGAAATATTTCTGACGAAGATTCAGATATATTAAGTTACTGCTTTATAGGGGTATTATTTTCATCTGCACTCTATGAAATTATAAATAATGATAACTATAATCATGATGAAGTAGTAGAAAAATTTATGGATTACATTAACTATGACATAAGATTATCTTGAGATATGAAATATAAATAAAAAATAATATACAATTTTAATAGAAGAGTTTTCTAGCTAGGATAATAGTAAGTTAGAAAGCTTTTTTTTATGTTTTTGAAAAGGATAACAGTAAAAATATTCTTTAATAATATTGACTAGTCAGTATAAAAATAGTATATATATAATATTGACTGTAAAGTATAAAAAATTAAAGAAGGTGATAGTGTGAACTTTTTAAAAATTGCCGGTAAGGATATAAAAAGCATTTTTAAGAACAGATTCATAAGAGTATCGGTTATTGCAATTATTATAGTACCATTACTATACTCATTGTTGTACTTAGATGCATTTTGGGATCCTTATGCACGAATTCAGGACATGACAATAGCTGTAGTTAATGAAGATGGTGGTGCCTTACTTGATGGAGAACAGGTAAACTACGGTGAAGACATTGTAGAAAACCTAAAGGGAAATGAAGAGGTTGGCTGGGATTTTACTAGCAATGAAAAAGCCAATGAGGGTTTAGAAAAACAAGGGTATTATGCTAAATTTGTAATTCCAGAAGATTTTTCAGAAAGTGTTGTGGCTGCAAAAGAAGGTAAGCCTCAGGTAGCAGATTTACAATTTGTTTGTAACGAAAAGAAAAACTTTTTAGCAGCTCAAATCAATTCACAGGTTGAAAAGTTACTAAAAGAAGAAATTGTAGGAACAATTTCAAGCAACTATGTCACTGTTGCTTTTGATAAGCTATATGAAGCAAAAGATGGATTTATAAAGGCAACTGATGGAAGTGAAAAACTTTATAATGGAATTGGTGAACTAAATGAAAAGGTACCTATGCTAGCGGAAGGTGCTAATAAACTTGGAGATGGTTCAGCACAATTAAAGGATGGACAAGGTGCTCTTAACTCTGGAATAAAGTCAATAAATAATGGCTTATCAGAAGTGAATAGCAAGGTTCCAGCCTTAGGTTCTGGAGTAGATAAGTTATATGATGGTTCACAGGAATTGACAAGTAAACTAGGAATTGCAGCAAATGGTGCAGGTGCATTAACAGTAGGAAGTAAAAGTCTTTATAGTGCATTTAATACAAAAATTTATCCAACTGTAAATTCACTTAAAGATGGAGCTAGTGAGTTAAATAGTAAATTAAAGACTGGAGAAAGTAGTATAAAAACATTAAAAGAAGGTGGAGAAGGCTTAAAAACTGCTAGCGGTAATGTTGCGGAGTCTGCAAAAGGCATAAATAATGGATACCAATCAGTTAAAGGTGGAGTTGACCAGCTTATAAATGGTGTTAATACATCTTCAGCAGCAATGAAGGATATATCTAAAGATATTATAGCAGCAGTTAATTCAAATCCTGAAGTAGCAAAAGATCCAAATATTCAAGCAGCACTTGTAAAGATACAAGCTTTAAACGAATCAACTAGTGAAACACCAAAGCAGATACAAGGATTGCAAGCAGGAACTAAGATGTTTGGTGATAAATTAGGTGAGTTTAATGGTGCTGTAAATATGTACACTGGTAAGGTTAATGAATTTGCAACTGGAACAATAGCTTTAACCGATAATGTAAATAAAGTTAGTGAAGGGGTAAGTAAAATCAGTGGAGGATTAAATTCTTTAGAAACTGGACTTGATGAAAATAATACTGGTTCCTTTGGAGCAGGATTAAAATCAGTATCAGAAAATATGGCTGCTTTAAGTTCGGGTATTAATAAGTTAAGTAGTGGATCTGGTGAAATAAACGGAGGTCTTGGACAGTTAAGAAGCAATGTTCCAGCTTTAAGTGGTGGAATACAAGCTTTATATAATGGTTCAAATCAACTAGTAGATGGATCCAATGCGCTAGTAGATGGACAAAACAAGTTAAATGATGGAGTGTCAGAGTTAACAGGAAAAGTACCACAACTAGAAGATGGGGTAGATAAGTTATATAAAGGATCAAATGAGCTTGCAACTGCTTTAAAAGATGGTTCAGGAGAAATGAAGTCTGGACTTAAAAATTCCTCTGAGGAAATGGGTGACTTTGTATCAGCTCCAATAAATATGAAAAATGAACCAATAAATAAAGTTCCTAACTATGGAACAGGTTTTGCACCATACTTTATATCACTATCTTTATGGATAGGTGCAATAATGATGTTCTTCGTTATCTCAGCTAAAACTGATGATGATGCTAATTTATCCAAGTTTGATAAAGTTATAGGTAAATATTTATCCTTTGGATTTATAGGTTTATTACAAGCATTACTTGTAAGTGCAGTTGTAATGGGGCTAGGATTAACGCCAACAAGTACAGGTATGTATTTTGCATCCATAGTATTCTTATCATTGGTATTTATAGCAATAATTCAATGTTTAATATCCCTATTTGGAGATGCAGGAAGACTTTTAGGAATAGTACTATTAATACTTCAGCTAACAGCTTGTGCAGGTACATTCCCGTTAGAGATAGTACCTAAATTCTTTAAAGTGATTAATCCATATATGCCATTTACTTATAGTGTAGAATTATTAAGAGAAGTTATTTCAGCCAATACAATTAATTATGGAATAGTCGGAAAAGATTTCTTAATCCTTGGAATTGTTCTTCTTGTATTTTTAACAATATCAATAGTATTTAAAAATGCAGGGGAAAATCTACAAAATATAATTGAAGGAAGAAAAGAAAAATCAGTGGAAAATATAAAAGAACAATCAATGTAACAGTAAACTTATTATTACAAATAATCCTAACAATAGCTGGTTGTAAAATATAAATGTTCGTGTTATAATGACAATACAATTGGTAAGACTCGTATATAATCGGTAATATGGTCCGAAAGTTTCTACCTGCAAACCATAAATTTGCAGACTACGGGGAGTTGTATTTTATTATAACTATAATTATTATAGTGATGAATCACAGCACCTCAATTTTTATTGAGGTGCTTTTTTATTTTGATTTAAATAAATCTAAGGAAGTAGCTAACCCTTAGATAAAATTAAACAATATCTAAAAGGAGATGAACTTATGAATAATGAAGAACTATTAACTAATGATATTGAATTAACCTATGGGGTTGATGATAACCCAACTTTAGTTAAAAAGATATTATTTGGTTTACAGCATATATTTGCAGCTTTTGGAGGGATAGTAGTAGTGCCTCTAGTAATAGCAAGTGCATTAGGATTTGATGCAAAAATAACTACAACATTAATAAGTGCAACAATTTTAGCTTCTGGTATTGCTACTATAATTCAAGCTAGAGGTTTTGGCGTTATAGGTTCAAGGGTTGCTTGTATCATGGGTACAGACTTTACCTTCGTATCACCAGCTATTTCAGTGGGTACAATACTTGGACTTCCAGGAATAATTGGAGCTACTATTTTAGGAGCATTCTTTGAAATTATTTTAAGTTACTTTATTAAGCCTCTTATGAAATTATTTCCACCAATAGTTACGGGAACAGTGGTATGTTTGATTGGACTTACATTATTACCAGTATCTATTGATTGGGCTGCAGGTGGAGTTGGAGCTGCAGATTATGGTAGTATTAAGAATTTATCAATAGCCATGTTTGTATTAATTTTTACCTTGATTTTAAATAGATATGGAAAAGGTATGGTTAGTAGTGCATCTATTTTAATTGGGATGGTTGCGGGATATATAATTTGTATTCCTTTAGATCTAGTGAATTTTACAGCCATTACTGAAGCTAGTTGGGTTTCATTCCCTAAAATATTTGAATATGGAGTAACCTTTGATATTAAAGCTTTAATCGCATTTATTCCAGCATATTTTGTAACTACTATAGAAACCGTTGGATGTCTTAAGGCTATTGGAGAAACTTCTCAGATACATATGGATGAAAAACGTGTGGGTGCTGGTGTATTAGCAGATGGTATAGGAAGTATGCTAGGTGGAATAGTGGGTTCATTCCCAAACACTACCTTCAGCCAAAATGTAGGACTGATACCTTTAACAAAGGTAGCAAGTAAGCACGTGGCAATTATGTCAGGACTAATCATGGTGGTTTTAGGTTTCCTACCTAAACTAGCAGGACTAGTAAGTGGAATACCACAACCAGTTCTTGGTGGAGTTGGAATAGTAATGTTTGGAACTGTTGCAGCAGCAGGAATAAAGACTTTAAGCAGAGTAAGACTTACTGAAAGAAATCTACTTATAATAGCTACATCTATAGCTTTAGGTCTTGGAGTTACCTTTAGGCCAGATGTTATAGCACAATTACCAGAAGGATTAAAGATGATTTTCTCATCAGGAATATCTACAGGAACTATAACTGCTTTAATACTAAACTTGGTATTAAAAGAAGATAAAGTAGAGAAAATAAAAGTAGAAAAAAGTGAGGTGGCATAATGGAAACTTTAAAAAATCGCATATTAAAAGATGGACATGCGTTAAATGAATCTGTATTAAAGGTAGATTCTTTCTTAAACCATGGAGTAGATGCTAAATTAATGCAGGAAATAGGAACAACCTTTAAAGAACATTTTGAAAACCATGGAATAACTAAAATATTTACCATTGAAAGTTCAGGGATAGCTCCTACAGTTATGACTGCTCTTCAAATGGAATTACCAATGGTAACACTAAAGAAACAAACATCTAAGATTTTAAGTGGAGATGTATATCAAACAACAGTACATTCTTTTACTAAAGCTGTAGATTATGAGTTAACTTTATCAAAGAAATTTATATCATCAGAGGATAATATACTTATAATAGATGATTTCTTAGCCTATGGAGAAGCAGCACAAGGCGCTATAAGATTGGTAGAAGAAGCTGGAGCAAAGGTTGCAGGAATTGGAATAGTCATAGAAAAATCCTTCCAACCAGGTCGTAAAAATCTTGAAGATAAAGGCTATGAAGTATATTCACTAGCAAGAGTGAGTAAGCTTGGTAAAGATATTATAGAATTTGTAGAAGAATAATAAAAAAGGTGCATGGGCACCTTTTTTAATTTTGTAATACGCTAGTAGCTATATTGCATATTCATGAATCTCGCAAACCCGCACTATGACAACAACTATTTAACTATTTAACTATTTAACTAGTTTTATATGTATCTATTGGACTTACGTCAATATTTTGGACACGATATTTCTATAAATTTGACGCCTTAACTAAATCTTCTTTAGCTTGAGGCGTTATATAACCAATAGAACCATGAATTCTTTTTCTGTTATACCAGCCTTCAATATACTTAAAAAGATCAAGCCTTGCGGCAGCATAATCATAATAGAGTACTCTATTTACTTGTTCTTTCTTTAAAATAGAGTGAAAAGACTCAATACATGCATTATCATAAGGACATCCCTTGTTACTGTATGATGCTATCATATTGTACTTTTTTAGCTGTTCGCTATATGCTTCGCTGGTATACTGCGTTCCAAGATCAGAATGGAAAATAATAGAGCCGCTAGGCCTTTGTATTTCATAAGCATTTTTCAAGGCCGCTATAATTAAGCTTGTATCCATAGATTTAGAGAATGAATATCCGATTATTTTTCTTGTGTGAAGATCCATTACTGATGCCAAGTAGCACCAACCATCTTTCATTGTGTGTATATAGGTTATATCACCTACCCACTTTTCGTTGATTGTTTTGGTTGTAAAGTCCCTGCGTAATATATTTTTACGCTCTTTTACTTCAGTTTTACTTGGATATGGTTTATATTGAGCTATAACTATTGATGCTATGTTTAATTTTATCATAAGCCTTTGAACTCTCTTAACACTTATTTCATTTCCCTTTTCAATAAGCTTTTGATGAATTTTTGGTGCACCATATCGCTTGCTACTTTCCTCGTAAATAGCAAGTATTTCTTTTTTATATTTTTCATTCTCGATAGCTCTATTACTTAAATGTCTTATCTTTAGATTTATAATAAGTGCTTCTAGGTATGTCCAGTACCCTACACATTAGCTTAACTGAATAATTATTCTTATTTTCATCAATAAATTCTAAGATTGACTCTCTTCCTTCGCGAACATGGCAATAGCTTTTTTTAATATTTCATTTTCCTCTTTAATAAGTTGAATTTCCTTTTGAAGTTTTAATACTTCTGTATCTTTTTTTATATTATTAGGGCAAGTATTGTCCTTTATTATAGGCTTCTTTGTTTTACTGCTTGGTGGATTTTTAAGCCACTTATATAATGTAGCGCTTGTTATGCCATATTCGCTGAAAATTTCTTGTATTGGTTTTCCAGAGTTATATATTTCTATAATCATTTTCTTAAAATCATCTGTATATCTTTTACCTGTATTTCTCACATGGACACTTCCTTTCCATACATTCATTTTAACTGTTTATATTGAGTTGTGTCCATAAAAGTATACTAGCACTAGATTATAGTTATATATGTATCTATAGATATAGTTAAAATTTTATATAGTCATATCTGATAAATGATTTTGTTAATAAAATTGTAATAATATTCGATGCAGATTAATAAAATGAATGGAGTGATAAAATTTACAAGGAGGATTTTGTATGGGTGTTGCTTCATTAGTAGTTGGAATTTGTAGTATTGTATTTGCTGTAATTTCATGGGGGTGCCTATGGTGGTTATCTCTAATTTTAGGCGTTGTAGGTGTAGTATTAGGAATTATAGACATGAAGAAAAAGAAAGAATCAGGTGAAGCTTTTGCAATGGCTAAAGGTGGATTTATATGTTCCATAATAGGAATATGTATGGCTATTATATTTTTAATATTTATTGTGGGATTAGCTTCATTAGGAGCAGCAGTGTAAAATTGTATCATTAAAAGATGTCTGTATAGGCATCTTATTTTAGTTACAAGGAGGTTAAAATTTGAAAAGCGAAGGAATAATAAAAGAATATAATATTTTTAATGTGATAGTAATTACTTTAGTAATAGCTATGATATTTTTACCCTTTATATCTAGAGTTGTGAATAAATTGTTTCCTATCACCTATGGATGCCTTTCTTATAGAATTTTAGGAGAGCCTTGTCCTCTTTGTGGATTTACTAGAGATATGAGAAATATTATATCTGGTGATATTTTTGCTCCTAAGCTAAACTTATTGTCAGTACCAGCAGTTTTATTAGGGATATTTGAAATTTTTTTTAGAATGAAAATATTATTATCAAAGAAAAAATTAATGGATAATAAATTTAGAAATAATATAATAGAATTTGATGTTATATATCATGTATTTATGTGCTTTTCTTTTATAGTATATGGAATTCTATTTTATTTATTAGATTTATCAAGGGTTTAGAAGGTGTAATAATTATTTCATTTTTGCTCAGTATAATAATTCTATCATTTGGAAAACTTAATATATAGTATAGTTAAAATCCACTGAAAAGGAGAATGCATTTAGTTATGAATACACGTGTATCTTATCATAATTATATAGTTGTAACACCAAATGGAGATATATTAGGTTTTGGAGAAGAGGATGATGCAAGAAAATATGTGGCAGGATATTATGTAGGAAAAATAGAAGAATTATCAGATGATAGAAGTAAAGTCTATGTTGATTATGGAACAGATCCCCTTCAAGCTTCAGTAGATATATGTACTGAATTAGGAGCTTATGAAGGAGATTGTATTATTTATGATTTAGATAGTTTCATAGAAAATATTCAAAACTCTGGTATATTTGAAGATGAAAAGGAAGAACTTATACTAAAGCTTATGCAGGAAAAAATAAATTTGAATATTAATGACTATCAAGTAGATGACCTTTTATATGATGCAAAAGTAGTTCCTAATCGAGATTAAAATACAAAACTTTCCTAAGATAAAATAATTC
Organism: Clostridium sp. UBA4395; assembly: GCF_002390995.1. Classification (NCBI taxonomy): domain Bacteria; kingdom Bacillati; phylum Bacillota; class Clostridia; order Eubacteriales; family Clostridiaceae; genus Clostridium; species Clostridium sp. UBA4395. The sequence continues at coordinate 20,178 of NZ_DGRF01000022.1, read as the reverse complement.
AAATAAAATTTGAGCATGTCTCTATATTAGAGTACATGCTCAAATTTTATGAAAAATAAATATATATTTATAAAAGTTTTACTTAACTAAGCATTAAATATGATTATTCATAAGTCTGTTACGTGCCATAAGCATTTCTTCGTCAAGGTGTGTTGTAGTACCAGCACAGTTTAACAGCATGGTGCTAATATCATCGGGCATTTCGCCCTCATATTTGTATCTAAGCTTATGTTCTAGGCTTGCCCACGTATCCATTGAAATTGTTCTAAACTGAATCTCTACAGGAACATTTTCAACTTTCTTTGAGAAGAATACAGGAACACTAACAACTAAATGAAGGCTACGATAACCATTATCTTTTGGATTTTTTATGTAATCACGTTCCTTAATAATAGTTAAATCAGTTTGTGCCTTAATTGAAGCTGCAATTTCATAAACATCACTGAGAAAAGAGCAAATAACTCTAATTCCAGCAATATCAGTTAAAGTTTCTGCAGACTCAATAGAGAGTTCCAATCCTCTTCTTTGAAGTTTTTCAAGTATACTCTCAGGAGCTTTAAGCCTAGATTTCATATGTTCAATAGGATTATAAGAGTGAATACTTTTATATTCATCATTAAGTATTGCAAATTTTGTTTCGATTTCACGAAGGGCACAACGATATTTTAAAGAAAGAGATTTAAAATCTTCAATTTGGGTACCAAATTGTGAAATATCTATGTTTTTAAGATCCTTAAAAGGCAATTGTGGCATAATAAATTCTCCTTTGTATATGTATTAGGTCTTATAATAGTATAATATAAATTGCTTTTTTATTAAAGTGGACATAAAATTAATATAGAAATATTAATGAGAAAATAGCATAAGACTTTAGTTAATAAAAGATAGTCAAAATGACTACCTTTATTTTATAAAAAATTAACTGCCTCACTTAATACTTTCCCAATAGAATCGTGAATAACTAAGTCTGCTCTAGAATCAGCAGAAGTACTACTTTTATTTATAAGCACTAGATTTTTGCCTTTAAAATAGTTTATAAGATTAGCTGCAGGATAAACCACTAGAGAAGTTCCACCTATAATTAATGTGTCTGCTTTTGATATAGCATCTATAGCTCCTTTAAGTACACTTTCATCTAAACCTTCTTCATACAAAACTACATCAGGTCTAACAGTTCCACTACATTTAGGACAAGTAGGTATTCCCTTAGAATTTAAAATAAAATCCATATCATAGCTATCATTACACTTAATGCAATAGTTTCTATGAATTGAGCCATGAAGTTCAAATACATTTTTAGAACCAGCTGCTTGATGAAGTCCATCAATGTTTTGAGTAATGATTGCTTTAAGTTTACCCATTTCTTCAAGGTTAGAAAGGGCTATATGTGCTCCATTAGGTTTAGCTTCAGGATATATAAGCTTTGCCTTATAAAAATTAAAAAATTCCTCAGGAAATCTTATAAAGTAAGTATGAGAAACTAGTTGTTCAGGAGAAAGGGTCATGTTAAGTCTTGCATTAAAAAGCCCATTGGCACTTCTGAAATCTGGTATATTTGATTCGGTAGATACTCCTGCTCCACCAAAGAATACTATATTATTGCTATTTCTTAAAATTTGTGTTAGTTTTTCTATTTCAGTACTCATAAAATCATCTCCATAAATTATTTATTAATCCTATTATGACACGAAGTTATAGAAAATAAAATATACTTATAGAACATGTTGGATAATACTGTATTTGATGTTATTATTAATAGTGGTATCAAAATGATAGTAAGGATATAAATGGATATTAAAATTGAGGCAAAAGATATCATATAAAGAAAAACAAAGTTAAAATATAAAGAAACACCATTTTACTATTACAGGTATAATAAAAAATATAATTAAATCAGTATACAAGGAGGTACTAAAGTTGGAAAATATAGTAGTACTATATCAATCAAAGTATGGAGCTACAAAAAAATATGCGGAATGGTTAGCAGAAGAGCTCTCAAGTGACATAATTGAAACAAAACAAGCTGGTATAGAGCAAGTTGCAAAATACGATACAATTATTTTAGGTGGAGGTATTTATGCAACAGGTATAGCAGGAATATCTTTTCTAAGAAAGCATTATGAAAAACTAAAGGGTAAAAGAATAGTAGTTTTTGCAGTGGGAGCATCTCCATATGATGAAAAAGCTATGACTGCTATAAAAGAGCGTAATTTTAAAGACAAACTTAATGAAATCCCATGTTTTTATTGTCGTGGTGCTTGGAATGAGAAAAGTATGTCTTGGAAAGACAAAACCCTTTGTAATATTCTTAAAAAAGTTGTTGCAAAAAAAGACCCTAACAATTACGAACCTTGGGAAGCTGCATTAATGCAAGCAATTGGCTCTAACTTCGATTGGACAAACAAAGAAAACCTTAAGCCACTTATTGAGTTTATACAAAAAAATTATAATCATATTTGAGATATGAGACATAGAATAGATTAATAACTATAACTTATAACAATAAAGTTGAATACCGCTCAAGTTTTTTCAACTTAAGTATGAACTACTCTCCATTGTTGACAGTTGTAATTAAGCTTATAATAAAAGTACTAAAAAGGCTCAAAGGCGGAGGTAGTGAATATGAATAGATTAAATATTGGAGAGACTATTTTACATTTAAGAAAAGAAAAAAAGATTACTCAAGAGCAGTTGGCAAGTATGATTGGAATTTCAGCTGGAGCGGTAAGCAAATGGGAGACTGGAAATTCAACACCAGATATTTCTTTATTAGCGCCATTGGCAAGAGCCTTGGATACCTCTTTAGATATTTTACTATCCTTTCAACAAGAACTTTCTGAAGTAGAGGTTATTAATATAAAAAAAGAATTAGTTGAAGTATTTTTACATCAGGGTTATATGGATGGTGAATTAAGATGTAAAGAATATGAGAAAGAATACCCTAATAGTGTATATTTAAAATTGATAATTGCACAATTGATTCAAATGTATTCTATGATGTCAGGTAATGTTTCAGAGGAATGTATAAAGTCTAGAATGGAGTATTGTTTGACCTTACTTTATCAAGTTACTGAAAGTAAGGTTTCAAAGTATATATCAATAGCTTTATTTTCTATTGCTAATATACAAATGACTTTAGAAAACTATGAGGAAAGTGAAAGGGCTCTTAAGGAATTATCAAATTCATTTATAGATCCCATGGTACTATATTCTTCATTGTTACAGAAACAGGGAAAGATTGAAGAAGCAGAAAATATGTGTAAAGGAATGCTATTACAGTATTTAAACCAAAGCATTGCAATGATAGCAATATTAGCAAGGATCTCAAAAGGTGAACATAATTATGAAAAGGCAGTTTTCTATTTAGATGCTCTAAATCAAGTAGAGAGTATATTTAAAATAGGGATGGGTTCAGGAGCATATAATTACTGCAGGCTATATATTGAAATAGGGGACAAGGAGCTTGCTGCAAAATGGTTTAACAATTATGTAAAAGAGCTACTTTCTACAGAATATGATTATAGCAATAACCCTTATTTTGAAAATCTTAGATTAGAGGTGGATGTGGAAGGGCAGAAGATAATAAGGAAGAAATTATTTCAATCACTTATGGATGAAGAAGATTTAAAAGTATTAAGTGGAAGCCTAGAGTATGAAGATGCAATTAAAGTACTAAAAAAGGCTCTTTCTGAAATGTAAAAGTGGATTTTGTATGTTCTCAAAAAAGTAAAATAAATAGCATGTGAGGTTTGATTATGATATATTCATTTAACTCTACTTTTTTAAAAGAAGGTAATAGAACATTTATATCTATTCCTTTTAATGTATAGCAAACATGCAAATAAAAGGGATGATACCTGTTAAGGTAATGATAAATTTATGGTTTATTATAATGGAATATATTATGATCCAACTTATGGAGTTATGGAAGATTATTTATATGAGAATGTAATTAGTTATTTAGAGATTACTGTTGAATAACTAAAAGATTATAGTAGAATTTTTATGTAAACAAAGTACCTTTTTATATAAAGGATATAGTGCTAGTATATTTTATGGACACAACGAAATATAAACAGTTAAAATGAATGTATCGTAGTAGGTGTAAAATTAATAAAGTGAGGTAATATTTATGAATTTAGAAATGGTTACACTAGCAGTAGCAGATTTAAAAAAGTCAGAAAAGTTTTATAAAGAAATTTTAGAGTTAAAAGAAATACATAGAATAGATACTCCAGATGGAATATGCATTGTTTTCTTAAAAGATGAAGAGGATGGAATTATTGAATTAATAGAATGTCCAAAGAATTTTACGGAGGTAGAAAAAGTCAATGGTTCAAATGTTTCTATTGTATTTAATGTAAATGACTTCAATGAAGCTGTAAGAAAATTAGAAGAGCAAAATATAAAAATAATTAATGGGCCTATGGAAAAATATATCTTTATACATGATCCAAATGGCGTGAAAATTGGAGTTAGACAAAAGGATTAAAAGATATTTTAACTTTTAAAGGCTGATTTAGCATATTGATAAATAGAGGTTATGCTACTACGAAATTATAAATAATAGAAATATAACCAGTGAATTTATTTTCAAAATAAATCACTGGTTATATTAGTGTGCCCATATATGGAGAATAAGCATATACTGTGCTAAATTATTTTATGAAAATCCACTTTGAATTTTATTGATTTATAAAACCTTAGATAAGAAATCTATAGTTCTAGAATTTTTAGGATTTCCAAAAAGTTCATCTGGAGTGCCTTCTTCTAGAATTTTTCCTTCATCCATAAATAAAATTCTATCTCCAACTTCCCTTGCAAAGCCCATTTCATGGGTTACTACCACCATGGTCATACCTTCTTTGGCCAGTTCTTTCATAACATTTAAAACTTCACCAACCATTTCAGGATCTAAAGCAGAGGTAGGTTCGTCAAATAGCATTACATCTGGGTTCATGGCTAAAGCTCTGGCTATTGCTATCCTTTGCTTTTGTCCACCAGATAAGGAGCTTGGATAAGCACTAGCTTTATCTGTTAGACCGACCATTTTTAAAAGAGATAGAGCTTTTTCATTAGCGGATTGAACCTTTTCACCTTTTACCTTAATAGGTGATATAGTTATGTTTTCTAATACTGATTTATGAGGAAAGAGATTAAATTGCTGAAATACCATTCCCATTTTTTCTCTTAGTTTATTTATATTAGCCTTTTTATCAGTGATATTATTTCCTTCAAATATAATTTCTCCTGAAGTCGGCTCTTCTAGTAGATTAAGACAACGTAAGAAGGTAGACTTACCAGAACCAGAAGGGCCAATAATTACAACAACTTCTCCTTTAGTTATATGTTCATCAATTCCCTTTAAAACTTCTAGTTCTCCAAAGTTTTTCTTTAAATTTTTAACGTGAATCATTTCCTTTAAGTCTCCTTTCTGCATAAGCCATTAATCTTCCTAGAGTAAATGTTAGGATAAAGTAGCAGATTGCTGCTACAATTAAAGGCTCAAAGTTTCTATAGGTGGCACCTGTAACTAGCTTAGCACCATAAGTAATTTCTGCTACACCTATAGCTGATGCCATAGATGATTCCTTTATTATAGCCACAAACTCATTACCAATAGCAGGTAAAATATTTCTTATGGCTTGTGGTAATATAATATGTTGCATGGCCATTCTTTGATTCATACCTAGACTTCTTGCAGCCTCTAATTGTCCTTTATCTACTGCATCAATTCCACTTCTTATTATTTCTGCAACATAAGCTCCTGAGTTAAGTGAAAGTGCTATTACACAAGCTACTAAAGGAGTAAGCTTAACTCCAAAGGAGGTTGTACCAAAATATACTATAAAAATTTGTAGTAATAAAGGTGTTCCTCTTATGAATTCTATATAAATAGAAGCTATAACCTTAGGAATAGGTACTTTTAATACAGATAACTTGGACCTTTTCATGAAGCAAAGAAGGGTTCCTAGGATTGCTCCAAATAGAACTGATAGCATTGCTACTAATAAAGTCCATTGAATACCTTCTATAAACACTGGATAATATTTTTCTAAAAACTTAAAACTTAAATTAGACATAGCTTCCTCCTTTGTAGCTAGTAAAAATTATTGAGCTGTAACCTCATCTTTACTTAATTTTATAGCTTCTTTATAAAACTCTTGTATTTTACCTTCAGATTCTAATCTTTCTAATGTTTTATTAACTGCTTCTAGTAAAGCATCTTGTCCCTTTGGAAGAGCTATAGCAGAACCACCACCGGAAGTATCATTAATTTTTTCTTTTGCAACAGCTAATTCTTCATGAACCATAGCTTGTATATCAGCTACTGGAAGTTCAACAATTACTGCATCTAAGTTTCCAGCTATTAAATCTTGAATTAAAGTTGGAACTTGTGCTAATAACTTAACATCAGCATTTTCAATTCCCTGAGCTAAAGTGGCTTGTGTAGAACCATTTTGAGCTCCTACTTTTTTACCTTTTAAATCATCAATACTTTTAATAGTTTCAGAATTGTTTTTATTTATTAATATTCCTTGTTCTGCTTGAAAATATATATTTGAGAAATCTATAACTTCTTTTCTTTCTTCATTAACTGATAGTCCAGACACTCCTAAATCAATGATTCCATTTCTTGTAGCATCACAAATAGTGCTAAATTCCATCTCTTGAATTTCGTATTCTACACCCAAATCTTTAGCAATTTCACTTACCAGAGATATGTCTAGACCAACGGTTTTCTTTTCACCATTTTCCATTATAAAGAATTCATAAGGTGCGTAATCAACACTCATACCTACTTTTAATTTTCCTTCTTTTTTTATTTTAGATAGCAAGTCCACCTCTTCTTTATTACCGCATGCCATTAAAGATAGTGACGTGGTACCTACCATAGCTAGTGCAAAAATTTTCTTTAGTATACCTTTTTTCATTATTGTATCCCCCTTGTATAATAATTTATTATCGTTGCATAATTATACAACTATAACTTATAAATATGCAATAGTTTTTTAATATTTTTTTAAAAAAGATTTATATTAATTAAAAAAATTTATATTTATTTAAGTTAAAATACTATATTAGGGGAAAATAAATTATGAAAACCATTGTGAACTCAATGGTGACGTGATAATATTACTATGTTGTTAAAATGAGAGCTTATTACTAAATGGTACAGCTCTAGGAAACTTATTTTGTTGAAATCAAGAGGAGTAAAATTATGAAATTATCAGAAAAAGCTAAGAATCGACAAATGAATAAAGAAGCTATCATTTCTATTATTTTGTATATACTTTATTTTATTTGGTGGTATGTTACTGGCTTTGGGCTAGGAAGCGGAGATCCATCTACTTATAAATATGTAATGGGACTACCATTGTGGTTTGTATTAAGTAGTTTTGTAGGACCAATAATACTTATTGTAGCAGTAACATTTACTGTAAAGTATTTATTTGTGGATATGGATTTGGAAAATGATGAAGAACAAAAGAATAATCATAAGGAAAAATAAAGTGGGGAATGTAGAATGGAAAAAATGTTAATTGTAATACCAATTATTCTTTATTTAGCATTAAACTTATTTGTAGGAGTTTGGATTAGCAAAAACTCAGCAAAAGAAAATGCTAAAAATGGATTTATAAATAATTACTTCATAGGTGGAAGATCTATGGGAGGGCTTGTTCTTGCTATGACACTAATAGCAACTTATACTAGTGCTAGCAGTTTTATTGGTGGACCTGGAATTGCTTATTCTGTAGGATTAAGTTGGGTATTTGTAGCAGTAACCCAAGTTCCAACAGCATTTTTAACACTAGGAATCTTAGGAAAAAAGCTAGCTATAATATCAAGAAAAATTAATGCTGTAACAGTTACAGATTATTTATACAAAAGATATAAATCACCAACAGTAGTTATAATGGCATCTATTGCTTTAGTAGTATTTTTTATTGTAACTATGGTGGCGCAGTTTATTGGAGGAGCTGTACTTTTTCAGTCTATTACAGGATTTTCTTATTTGGTAGGACTAATTCTTTTCGGTACAATAGTAATTATATATACTACCATAGGAGGCTTTAAAGCAGTAGTAGTTACTGACACAATTCAAGGAATTATAATGATAATAGGTACAGGTCTAATTATTTACTCCATTATAAAGGTTGGCGGGGGAATGGATACTATTTCAGCTACTTTAAATGAAGTTAATCCAGTATGGAATACCCCTTTATCTGGAGAACATTTTAGTAAAGGATACATCATGTCCTTTTGGGTATTAGTAGGAGTAGGAACCCTTGGACTTCCTCAAAACACAGTTAGAGCTATGGGATTTAAGAATAGTAAATCCATGCATGATGCCATGATTTATGGAACAGTAGTATTTTTTATTTTAATGTTTGGAATGCTTTTAGCGGGAGTACTTTCTGCAGCGATTCTTCCAAAAGGAATTGCAAATTCAGATACTGTTATCCCAACTTTAGTTATTAATATTATGCATCCTGTAGCTGCTGGAATATTTCTTGCAGCACCACTAGCAGCAGTAATGTCAACGGTATCTTCTATGTTAATCTTATCTTCTGCTGCAATTATAAAAGATATATATATGAACTACATTATGAAAAATTATGATGTAAAAGAAGGTAAAGATTTTGAAAAGAAAATATCAAAAATGAGTCTATGGTCCACAGCAATTATAGGGCTTATAGTGTTTATTCTTGCAATACAACCTCCATCATTACTTACTTTTATTAATCTATTTGCTTTTGGTGGATTAGAGGCTGCTTTCTTTTGTCCAGTGGTCTTTGGTTTATATTGGAAAAGGGCTAATGCTATGGGAGCTATAATATCTATGATTTGCGGTGTTGGTTCCTTTATAATATTTTACATTACAAAGTTTGCACCAATGGGAGTTCAACCTATTGTTCCAGCTCTTGTGGTAGCTATAGTTACATTCTTAATGGGAAGTTATATTGGGAAAAAACCAGATAAAGATGTAATAGAATTATTCTATGGTATAGAAGAATAAAGTGTTTAAATGAGTTTAGAGTTATATCAAAACAAAATTAATGTTAAATTAATATTGAACTTATATTTATTTTAAATGAATGTACAATATTTAATTAAGATTAGAAAATTGTTTTGATATAACTCTTTTTTAGTTTCCTATCTTCATTAGTATTCAAAAAATACTAGTAAGTTTTTAATTAAAAATGATACTACAAAATAATTTAAGGTATAATAGAATAATATAGAATTACAGTTTATTTATAGGGGGTAGGGGAAAATGACCAATATATATTTTGTTAGACATTGTGAGCCTGACTTTTCAATTCATGAAGATTTAATTAGACCATTAACGGATAAAGGATTAAAAGATAGTAAAAGGGTAGCAGAAGTATTAAAAAGTAAAAAAATACATGGAATTTATTCAAGTCCATATAAACGTGCAATAGATACGGTTAAAGAGCTAGCTGATGCGTTAAATTTAAAGGTAGTAGCTAAAGAGGATTTAAGGGAGAGGACTATTACAGATCAATGGATAGATGATTTTAATGAATTTGTAAAATGTCAATGGGAGGATTTTGAGTACAAGCTTTCTAAGGGTGAATGTCTTAGACAGGTGCAAGAGAGAAATATAACAGCATTAAAAGAAATATTAAATGAGAATAAAGGCAAAAATGTAGTAATAGGAACTCATGGCACAGCTTTAAGTACAATATTGAATTATTATAATAAAGCCTTTGGTTATGAGGAGTTTAATAGAATAAAAAGTATTATGCCTTGGATTATTGTTATGGAATTTAAGGGTGAGGAATTTATAGGGTTTAAAGAAATAGATATACATTAATGGAGGAGGAACAAAATTGAGAATACTTCATACTGGAGATTGGCATCTAGGAAAAAATCTAGAGGGTCAGAGTAGGATGGATGAGCAAGAAGAGTTTTTAAAGGACTTTGTAAATATAGTAGAAGAAAATAATATAGACTTGGTTATTATTGCAGGAGATGTCTATGATACAAGTAATCCACCAGCTAGAGCTGAAAAAATGTTTTATGATACTTTAAAGAGAATTTCTAGAAATGGTGAAAGGCTAACCCTTGTAATATCGGGAAATCATGATAATCCAGAGAGATTAGTGGCAGCAGGACCTTTAGCTATGGACCATGGAATAATTATGGTGGGAACTCCAAAAACTGTAGTTCAACCAGGGAGCTATGGAAAACACAGACTTATTGAATCTGGAGAAGGGTTTATCGAAATTGAAGTTAATGGAGAAAGAGCAGTTATATTAACAGTACCCTATCCCAGTGAAAAAAGATTAAATGAAATATTGTATAGTGGCATGGAAAGTGAAGAAGAAAAATTAATGTCTTATAGTGATAGAATACATGAATTATTTCATACTTTAGAAGGTCATTATAGAGAAGACACTATAAATTTAGTAGTATCACACCTATTTGCCATGGGAAGTGAAGAAAGTGGTTCAGAGAGAAGCATACAACTAGGAGGAAGCTACATAGTAAATGGCAGTTGTTTTCCAGAGTCAGCTCAATATATAGCTCTTGGTCATGTGCATAAGCCTCAAATAGTCCCTGGAACTAATAAAAGAGCACGATACTCAGGTTCGCCTCTTCATTATAATAAAAAGGAAATTAGCTTTAAAAATAAATGTTTTATAGTAGATGTGAAGGCTGGAGAAGATAGCGTTATAAAAGAGGTAGAAATAAAGGTTTATAAGCCCATTGAGGTGTGGAAATGCAATGGAGTAGAGGAAGCTATCTTAAAGTGTGAGGAAAATAAGGATAGAAATTGTTGGGTTTATCTTGAAATTTCTACAGATAGATATATAAATGAAGATGAAATAAAGAAAATGAAGACATTAAAAAGAGATATCCTAGAAATTATGCCTAAGATTATAGGGGTGGAGGAAGAGGATGAAAATTCTAGGAGTCTTTCTGAAAAATCCTTTGAAGAGATATTTAAGGATTTTTATAAAAGAGAAAGAGGAGTAGATGCAGAGGACGAAGTAGTTGAACTACTTATGTCTATAATCTCAGAAGAAGGAGGTGAAGATAATGAAACCAATTAGTCTTAAAATTAAGGGATTAAATAGCTTTAATGAAGAGCAATTTATAGATTTTGAAAAACTTACGGAACAAGGTTTTTTTGGTATATTTGGACCTACTGGCAGTGGGAAATCTACAGTATTAGATGGAATAACTTTAGCTTTATATGGAGAAGTTTCAAGAAAAAGTTCAAACTTTATAAATACTAATTGTGATAGCCTAGCTTTAAGTTATACCTTTCAAATTTCAGGATCGAAGCCTAAGAGATATGTTGTAGATAGAGAATTTAAAAGGGATAAAAAAACTGGCAATCCTATATCAGGGAAATGTAAGATAATAGACATGACTTTAGAAGAGCCTATAATCTTAGCAGATAAGGTGAAGGAAGTTACTGCAGCTTGTAGAGAGATTATAGGATTAAGTTTAGAGGATTTTACTAGAACTGTTGTGTTACCTCAAGGGAAATTTAGTGAGTTTTTAAGGTTAGAGGGTAGAACAAGAAGAGATATGCTTGAGAGATTATTTAATTTACAAAAGTATGGAGATAATCTTTCAAGTAAGCTAAAGGCTGAAGTAATCAAGGAAGAAAGTAAATATAAGGAATTGTCAGGTGAGCTTAAGGGCTATGAAAATATAAATGAGGATACATTAAAAGAAAAAGAGGATGAACTAAATACTTCAACAGATATATTAAAAAGAGGTAATGAGGAACTTAAGAAGTTAGAATCAGATTTTAAGGAAAAAGAAGAAGTTTGGAAGTTAAGTTTAGATATTAAAGCTTATGAGGAAAAGAAAAAAATTCTAATGGGAAAAGTTCAAGAGATAGAAGGTTATAAGGAAAAACTAAAAATTGGTGAAGGTGCAGCTAGGATTTTACCTTATATAGAAAGCTATGAAAATGCTCTAAGGGATTTAAAAACCTCAAGGGAAAATGAAATTGCCTTAAATCTTCAATATAAAAAATTAAAGGTAGAAAAAGATGAACTAGAAAGTAAATGGAATTTTTGGAGAAAGAAAAAGGATAAGGAATTACCTGACTTAAAAGTAAAAGAAGAAAAGGTTAAGGATGCTTTAATAGAAAAGAAAAATTTAGATGCTTTAAAAGTTAATATTAGTGAGTTAAGGGAAAATGTTAAAAGTTTAAATGAGCAGGGACAGAAAGCTCAGGGAGAAATAGATATTTTAGATAAAAGAATTCTTAAAGGTGGAAATGTTATAAAAGAAACTGAGATGAAGTTTGAAGCCATTAAGATAGATAGTGACTTAAAGGAAAAGGTTCAAAGGGGTATTAGACTTAATGAAAGATTTTTAGACTTAAAAGCTTTAGTAAATAAAGATAGATTAACCTTAACAAAACTTAAAAAGTTTATGGAAGAAGAACACGTAAAAGAGGATTTATGCAGAGAAGAACTTAGTAAAAAGGAAGCATTGCTTATAGAAAAGGAAGAGGAGTTAGAGAAACTAATTAATACTTGTCCAGGAGAATCTACTGATCTTTTGAATCTTCAAAGAAGGATATCTGAGGAAACAGAAAAGACTAAAAGATATAGCCTTGCAACTGAAGTTATTATAAGCTCAGAAGAAAGTATTAAAAGTTTAAGGGAAGCAGTAAATAAACATGAGAAAAATAAGTCCAGTATAGATGAGGCCATTAAAGGTTTAAAAGCAGAAGTACTAGAGCTGCAGGTTGAGACTTTAGCAAGTGAGCTTAGAGAAAATTTAAATAAGGGAAAACCTTGTCCTGTTTGTGGTTCTTTAGAGCATCATGTTGAGAATATAAGGCATATAGAAAACCTAGACTTAACTGGAAAAAATGAAAAACTGCATGACTTTGAAAATCAACTTAAGGAAATAGAAATGAATATTACTAGGGACAACACTAAAATCTTAAATTTAGAAGAAAACATTAAGGCTAAAGAACTAGAAATAAAAGCTTTAGGGGATGATTTTAAAGTTGGGAATCTAGCAATATTAGAAGATAAATTTAAGGCGCTAGATAAAGAGCTTTCACAGTATAACAAAGATAAAGAAGTTTTAGAGACTGTTATAAAAACCTTAAAAGAAGAAAAACTATTCTTAGAAGGGAAAAGAAATACTATAAAATCAATAATAGAAGAAAAGGAAAAGCAATATAAGGATGTAGAGCTAGGATTTAATAAAAATACTCTATCTTGTAGTGCTTTAGAAAATGATATTAGTAGTATAAAAAATTCTATCAATGTAGAAAGTTTTCAAGAAAAAAATGAAGAAATATTAAGGATAGAAAAAGAAAGAGAAGAGTTAGAAAAGAACATAAGAAAGTATAGAAAGGGATTAGATGAACTAATAGATAGTAAGGAATCCTTACAAATAAGCATAAATTCTCTTAGAGAAAACTTAGCTAAAGAAAAATCTGCTCTTATAGAAAAAGAAAAAAGTGCAGAGGAGAAGGAACTTCAAATAAAAGCTAAGGTAGGATATATGGATAATCTCAAGGACTTACTAATGCAGCTTCAGGAAGAAATAAAGACTATAGAAGATTCCTTTAATGGTTATGATAAGAAAAAGGAATCCATGGAAGAAGACTTTAAAAGCTGTAATGAAGCTTTAATAGAAATCATAAGTAAGGTTAGACAGTTAGATAAACGAGAGGAAGAAGAAAGAACTTACCTCAAGGATTGCTTAAGGAAGGAAAGTTTTGAAGATATAGAGCAGGTTAAAGATAATGTAATTTCTAAGGTGGAAATGGATAGATTAAAGACATTTATTGAAGAGTATAATAACAGCATATCCAAGATTAATGGGGCTATTGAAAGTTTACTTATAAAGATAAATGGAAGAGAAGTAAGTGAAGAAGCTTGGCAGCAGGTTCAAGAAGAAAAGGCTATAAAAGAAGAGGAAATAAAGGCTTTTACGGAAGTAAATATAAGATGTTCAGAAGAAGTAAATTATATAAAGAAAAAACTATTAGAGTTAAAGGAATTGTTAGATAAAAAAGAAAAATTAGATCACAAATTAGCTCTTCTTGATGATTTAGAAAAGCTATTTAAGGGTAAAAAGTTTGTTGAGTTTGTAGCTGCTACTAGACTAAAATATGTATCCATGGAAGCCTCTAAAAGACTTAAGGAAATTACTAGTGGAACTTATGGTTTAGAAGTAGATGAACAGGGCAAATTCATAATAAGAGACTATAAAAATGGAGGAGCCTCAAGGGATGCATCCACACTTTCAGGGGGAGAGACATTCCTAACATCCTTAGCTTTAGCCTTAGCACTATCCTCAGAAATTCAACTTAAGGGAACAGCACCCTTAGAGCTATTCTTCTTAGATGAAGGCTTTGGAACACTAGATGATGACTTACTAGAAGTAGTTATGAACTCCTTAGAGAGAATTCATAATGATAAACTTAAGGTAGGAATAATAAGTCACGTAGAATCTATAAAAAATAGGGTACCAGTAAAATTAGTAATTACTCCAGCAGAATCAGGTAGAGGTGGAAGTAAAGTTAAGATTGAAAGAAGTTAATTGCAACAATGATTTTTAATGTTATAATAGATTATTGGCATTAAGAGAAATGTAAATGAGGATGTAACTTAAGATAAGAAGTTTTATTGGTTAAATACAAACTCTATGTATGGCAAAATAAATATGTAAAGTGAGAAAAAGATATGAGATATGAAAGATTAGAAAAGCAAATAAATAGACTAGACAATGATATTGATTCTATGGGAGTAGCAAAGAAGTATTTATCAAATATTGATGAAATTAATGAGGTAATTAAAGAATTAAATGAAAAAAGAATAGGCCTTGCTAATGAGCTGTATTTTGAAGATCATTCATCCTATGCACAATGCTGTATAGAGATAAGCAATGTAATTGATAGACCTCTTGGTCAAGAATCACAAGCTGAATTACTTGAGACTATAAAAGAAATCTTTGGAAGAAAGTCTCCAAATGTAAGCAAAAAAAGTTATGGACTTAATGCTTGGCTTAAAGAACTGGATATAGAATATAAGTGGATTGAAAAAGAAAATGAAGATTGGGCTACCTTAATAATAAGTGGATTTGGATTACACGAATAAAATAAAAATAGATTCTTAATTTTGTATTGACGAAATAAATATATTTGTATATTATAGATAATAATATCAATAATAGCTATGATGAGAAAAGTAGATATTTAATTTCTTTTACAGAGAGCTCCAGGTGCTGAAAGGGAGTAAAGAAGTATTTATCGAAACAAGGCTCTGAGCTTCATACGGATTCTTTAAAGATGATGCTATGACGTAGGTCTACGTTACAGGACTAGAGTATAAGTATTTTTAATATCGTACTTGATAAGATTGATATGGTGACATATCTATGAATTTAGGTGGCAACGCGAAGATATAACTCTCGCCCTAAGGACTATAACAGTCCTAGGGTGGGAGTTTTTAAGTTTCACTCCAAATTTTATATTTGGTTAAGTGAAACTTACTCCTTGGAACGCATGTGAGAAGGAGTTTCTTTACGAGCAAAGCGAGAAAGTTGCCTTAGCAACATTACTCTAAATCTTTGATTTAGCTAAGTAAAACTTAAGTGAACATCTAAATCTATGATTTAGTCATGTGAACTTACTCATTTTAATGAAGTGAAAAGGAGTTTCATCAAGATCAAAGCAAGAAAGTTGCTTTAGCAACGTCACTCCAAATTTTATATTTGGTTAAGTGGAAAACTATAAAATCTTAAAATTAAAATTTATATATAAATTGGAGGTGAATTTAGTAAAGCCTGAAAAAAGCTTTACTAAGAGGATATGTGTAATGAAAATGATTCTTTAAACTTTGTAGATAGACTAGTGAAGGAAGATATTAATGAGGGGAAATGTGATGAAATTCATACTCGGTTTCCTCCTGAACCTAATGGATATCTCCATATAGGAAGTGCTTATGCAATAAATATAAGCTATGGAATTGCTAAAAAGTATAATGGAAAATTCAACTTAAGATTTGATGACACTAACCCAGGTAAAGAAGACCATGAGTATGTATATGCTATAATTGAAGATATGAAGTGGATGGGGTTTGACTATGAGGATAGACTTTTTTATGGTTCAGATTACAGTGAAAAAATATATAACTATGCTTTATATTTAATAAGAAAGGGAAAGGCTTATGTATGTAATTTAACTCCCGATGAAGTAAGAGAGTATAGGGGAACTTTAACAACACCAGGTAAAAATAGTCCTTATAGAGATAGAACTATTGAAGAAAACTTAGAGTTATTTGATAAAATGAAGGCGGGTAAATATAAAGAGGGAGAAGCTGTGTTAAGAGCAAAAATAGATATGGCAAGTCCCAATATGAATATGAGAGATCCGGTTATTTATAGAATATCATATACGCAACACTATAAAACTGGTACTCAATGGTGTATATACCCTATGTATGACTATGCTCATCCGATTCAAGACTATATTGAAGGGGTTTCTCATTCTTTATGTTCTAATGAATTCAAAGATCATAGACCTCTTTATGAATGGGTTTTAAATGAGTTAGATTTAGATAATCCAAAGCCAAGACAAATTGAATTTGGAAGAATGAATTTAAGTGGAGTAGTTACAAGTAAGAGATATTTAAAGATGTTAGTAGCTAGTGGAGAAGTTGATGGATGGGATGACCCAAGGCTTTCAACTTTAAAGGGAATGAGAAGAAGAGGGTATACACGAGAGGCAATTTTAAACTTTTTAAGAGAAATTGGAGTTGCTAAGGCTGATACTTTAGTAGATGTTACTATGCTAGAGAACTCTTTAAGACAAGATTTGAAATTAAGGGTACCTTCTGTTATGGCAGTTCTTGATCCAATAAAAGTTGTAGTAACAAATTTGCCAGAAGAACATTTAGAGTATTTAACCATTGAAAATAATGGTGAAAATGAAGACTTAGGTAAGAGAGAGATGCCTTTTACTAAAGAATTGTATATTGAAAGAGAGGATTTCAGTGAAAATCCACCTAAGAAATATAATAGATTAGTATTAGATGGAGAAGTTAGACTTAAGGGAGCATATTTTATAAAGTGTAATGAGGTAATAAAGAATGAATCTGGTGAAATAGTAGAGCTTAGATGTAGCTATGATCCAGAGACTAAGAGTGGTAGCGGTTTTACTGGAAGAAAAGTTAAGGGAACAATTCACTGGGTAAGTGCAAAGTATGGAGTACCTTGTGAAGTTAGATTGTTTGAGAATTTATTTAATGATGCTCCATCTGGAGATAATTTATTTGAATATATAAATAAAAATTCCTTAGAAGTAAAGAAAAATGCAATTATTGAACCAGCAGCGCTTAGACTAAACGAAGAAGGTAGATTTCAATTTATAAGACATGGATACTTTATAAGAGATACTAGATTATCTAAAGAAAAGCTAGTATTTAATAGAACTGTATCTTTGAAGAGCTCTTATAAAAAGTAAGTCAGTGTATATAAGAAAAATCCATTAAAAATAAAGTATAGAAAATAGCCCAAGGGATAAAGAAAATCCTTTGGGCTATTTTTATATAAGTAGGATAAGAAATTACATTAGTTTTTCCTGTATTATTTTGTGTAATTATCGAAATAACCTTGGATGAAGATTATAGGAGTTCCCTTATCTCCACTTCCAGAAGTTAAGTCAGATAATGAACCTATAAGATCAGTAAGTCTTCTTGGAGTAGTACCTTGTGATTCCATAGCACCTACTAAATCAGATTCTTTATTTTTAATATATTCAGAGATAGCAGACTTAAGTTCTTCACCTTTTAAATCAGCAAAGTTATTATCAGCAAGATATTTTAACTTAACTTCATTTGGTGTTCCTTCAAGTCCTGGAGTATATGCAGGTGATACAACTGGGTCTGCAAGTTCCCAAATCTTACCTACTGGGTCTTTGAATGCTCCATCTCCATAAATCATAACTTCAACAGTTTTTCCAGTTTTCTCTTTAATCATAGCTTGTATATTATCAACTACTGGTTGGCAGTTACGAGGGAAAAGTTTAACTGTTTCCTCTGTAGATTTGTTTGAGCCTAAAAGTCCATAAGCTTCATTGAATCCACTACCATCAATTGATGAAGCTAAAATATCATCAAGACTATAAATCTTTTCTCCACCATTTGCTTTAAGTATTTTCTTAGTTCTGAATCTAGTGTGAATGTCGCAAGTAAGTACACTCTTTGTATAATCTAATATAGTTTTTGGATTATTTGAGAATATAACTTCACACTCTATTCCATAGCTTTCAACTAGAGATTTGTAATACTCAATATAATCAACACCGGTAAATGGATGTTTATTAAATCCAAAGTGTTCACGGAATTGCTTTTCAGTTAGAACATCTGTCCAAGGATTAACTCCTTTTTCATCTAGGATATCTAAGTCTACTAAATGGTTACCAACTTCATCAGAAGGATAGCTAAGCATTAAAACAATTTTTTTAGCACCCTTTGCAATACCACGAAGGCATATAGCAAAACGGTTACGGCTTAATATTGGGAATATTACTCCTACAGTATCTTCACCAAACTTTGAGCTTACATCTTTAGCAATATTGTCTATAGAAGCATAGTTTCCTTGTGCACGAGCAACTACAGATTCAGTTACAGTAACTACATCTTTATCATTAATTGAGAAACCTTCAACTTTAGCAGCAGTTAGCACGCTATCTACAACGATTTCTTCAATGTTATCTCCCTTGTTTATGATTGGGCAACGAAGTCCTCTAACAACAGTTCCAACGACTCTTTCCAATTATAACATCTCCTTTATGTAAAATTACATTAATTTTTAAAACCTACACTTGTAATATACACCATTTTAGTGGTATAAGTAAAATAAATAGATTAAATAGTAGATATAAGGAGTGCTTATATGATAAGTAAATTAGATTTATATAAGGTATTTTGTATGGTGGGAAAGCATGAAAGTTTTTCAAGAGCTGCTAAAGAGTTATACATGACTCAACCAGCAGTAAGTCAATCTATTATGCAATTAGAAAGAGAACTAGATATAAGGCTTTTCACAAGAACTTCTAAAGGGGTTATACTTACAAATGAGGGGCGAATTTTATTTGAATATGCTAGCTCTGCCATGAATTTGATACATGTTGGAGAAGATAAACTTTTAAAAATTAAAAATATGATGATAGGAGATTTAAAAATAGGTGTAGGAGATACCATATCAAGATATTTTTTATTACCCTATTTAGAACAATTTCACAAGGAATATCCCAATATTAAGTTTAAAATAATAAATGCCACAACCTTAGAGCTTTGTGCTAGTGTAAAGTCAGGGGAAATAGATATTGCAATTTGTAATTTTCCTATTGAAGATTCCGCACTGGAACTTAGAGAATGTATGGATATTCATGATATATTTGTCTGTGGAAATAAGTACAAGAACCGTTGCTCTATACCCATTAGCCTCGAAGAAATAACAAAATTACCATTAATATTATTAGAATCTAAATCTATATCAAGGCAATACATAGAAAAATATATGTTATCTAAAGGAATTAAAATTACTGCTGAAATTGAATTAGGATCTTATGATTTATTATTAGAATTCGCAAGGGCAAACTTAGGAATAGCCTGTGTTATTAAAGAATTTTCAAAAGAATATTTAGAAAAGGGAACAGTATATAAAGTGAAATTAAAAGAAGAAATACCTAAAAGAAGTATAGGGCTATGTTTTTTAAAGAGTGTGTCCCTTTCTCCAGCAACTACAAAATTTATTGAAATACTAGAGCATAAAACAGACATATAGGACAAAAACATATACAAAAATAGAATATACCCTGAAAGCTTAACACACAAAATAGAGGATTACTTTACAGGGTATTTTGTATTAACTAAAAATGACTACTTACTTCTTCTCTTTCAATTCTTTTTACATCTTTTAATCTTAAATGAGTTACGTCCATAATTTTATCATAGGATTCGCCATCTATAAGCATTTGTTTAGCTTTTTCACGTAGCTCAGGGTTATCTTCTAATTTCATAAATTTAACCTCCTTCAACATTTCGTTCAACCTTATTTTGTGATTATTATAAAAAACTATTCATATATATAGGAGCACAATTAGGTATTTATTGAATGGTATAGTGTCAACGATTTTTGACTTTG
>NZ_DGRF01000024.1:0-32455 GCF_002390995.1 Clostridium sp. UBA4395 | reverse complement strand
CTATAAGTTTTTCAGTGACCTCCGCAAATTGCGGCTCTTTTTTTCAGCAAAATGTTAGGTTAAAAGTAGTATTTTTTTATCCGATATCTACCAGATCTAATACTCCCTTCTTTTTAAAAGTGGGAGTAAAGAACTCTGTTTATGATGTTATCATGGAACTAAATAGATATTTTTAATTGTAAATCGAAATGCAACCCTAAGTTGTAAATCGAGATGCAACCCTTATTTTTAAGATAAAGAGATATTGCTTAAAAGAATAAAAATATATTGAAAAACAATAAAAGCAATGGTATCATATATAAATGTAGAGTGAAATATTGGTAAATTACTACTGGTTTGCTACGCTGTAAAAAGAAAGTAGTAATAGATATTTGTTACTATGATAGCTTTTGAAAAGGAGACATTTATTGTGAAAATAAAGTTTATTTTACCAGCATTAGAAGAGGCAAAAAGTCCATATTGGAGGCCTATAAAATATTCACTGTTTCCTCCTTTGGGCTTGGCTACTTTAGCATCATTGTGTGATGACTCAGATGAAATAGAAGTAGTTGATGAACATATAGAAGAAATAAATTTAAATGATGAACCAGATTTAGTTTGTATTGAGAGTTATATAACTAATGCTAATAGAGCTTATGAAATTGCAGATTTTTATAGGAAAAGAGGAATAAAGGTTGCTATTGGTGGAATTCATGCAACATCATTACCTATAGAGGCTAAGAATCATGCAGATACTGTATTACTTGGTCTTGGTGAAAGAAGTTTTCCCGAGTTTTTAAAGGATTTTAAAGAGGGAAATATAAAGGAGTTTTATGAGCAGGGGGAAGTTTCATTAGATAATCTACCTCTGCCAAGAAGGGATTTATTTAAACAGGAGAAGTATTTAGTTCCAAATTCCATGGTATTTTCAAGAGGGTGTCCTAATAAATGTTCCTTTTGTTATGTTAGTTCATTTTATAAAGGCGGAAAATCTTTTTTTGCATATAAAGTGGACAGGATATTAAAAGAAATTGAAAGTATGAAAGGGAGACATTTATATTTTCTTGATGATAATATATTTGCAGATAAAAAGTTATCAAGGCAAGTTTTCAAAGAAATGAGGGGAATGAATAGAGTTTTCCAAGGTGCAATAACTGTGGATTCTATTCTTCAAGATGATACAATAGATCTTGCGTATGAGGCTGGATTTAGGAGTGCTTTTATTGGGTTTGAAAGTATTAATAAACAGAACCTAATTCAAGCTAATAAAGGGTCTAACATAGGAAAAGATTATAGTAAAGCAATAAAGAAATTAGATGAATTAGGAATAATGATTAATGGAAGTTTTATTTTTGGACTGGACAGTGATACTTTAGATGTCTTTGATAGAACTACAGAATGGGCTGTTAATAGCGGAATAACCACAGCAACTAATCATATTCTTACTCCTTATCCTGGTACGGGGATATTTAATAAAATGGATGAAGATAAGAGAATTATTACTAAGGATTGGAGATTATACGATACTAGGCATTTAGTATTTAATCACCCTAATATTACAAAAGAAGAAATGGAAAGTGGATATAATAGAGCTTATAAAGATTTTTATAGATGGAGAAATATATATAAGGCATCAAAGGAACATGAAGAACTTAGAATGAGATTAAAACATTTCACTTATGCAGGTGCATGGAAAAAATTTGAGCCAGGATGGAATTTTCTAATTAAGAATGAACTTCTTTCAAAGAGTAGAAGCACATTAGTAAGAACATTAAAGTAATTCAGTATTTAATGTAATAAGTAAATATCAACATGGATTAGTAATTATATATTAAAACGTAGCATACAAGTTAAAAAGTTCCAATATTTTAATGTTGGAACTTTTATGGACTTCATCCTAATATTTCAGTTACATATTATTACCAAGATTACAGTGTAATGTTAAGGAATCTTCAGAGAAAAGCCATAGTTGTGGATTTGTCGGATTGAATATCCACTTTTTGTCTTTTATATTGTAAGTTAGTGTTGCGGTAGTATCAATATGGTGATGCATTGTTTCAACTATAACTTTTATAATGATTGAATCATCGCCCTTTAATTTTTTTCTTATACGACCGCCACTTTCTAAATAGAACTTTATATCATTATTAAGTGACCAAGACTGATTTTTATTACTAGAATTATAAATATTAATATCAAACATTTCATTCCTCGCCTCCTACATATGATTTATAATATCAATAACATTTAAAACTTAATCAAGGATATTACCCATTGTTGATCCAAGAGCACCCATAACCTTTGAGTTGTATTCCTTAGATTATGTCTTAATTGGAAATATTCTATCATAATTAGAATTAATAGGGTGCTTGTAATATTGAGAAAACAAAAGAACCCTATTAATAAACAACTAAATTAGGATATTGATATACGTGGATAATTATCTAAATTAATATTAGTACCTAATAAAAACTCTCCTGTAGGAAGTTTTGATTCAGTATCAAGAATCTTATCTATTGTATTAAGGCAATCAGTATATAACTTTCCTTGTGCCTTATCTAGAGCTGCTTTAAATTTAGTATAATCACTAGTTTTAGTATCTAATACTGATGCTTTTAATGCACTAACACGAGATTCAAAATTAAAATTAAAAGTTACATACTGTGTTTTTGAACAGTCATTTATAAATTCAGTTTGAGTAGCATTAACAGAAATATAGTAGTATTTTACTTTAGGAAAATAGATCAAATCTTTTCCAGTATTAATACCTTCATGACATTGACTCATTAAAGCTACCTCAAAATTTTTTTCTTTTTTTTCCCAACATGTTCTTAGTGTCTTACCAACTCCTTTTATGAAGTTTGTAATATCTGTTATTAATGCTTCGGGAAAAGCAACTGCATCAAAAATCATCTTAAACACTTCTGTACTAAATTCAGCGACAGCCTGTTTACTACTATAATTTTCAGTTTTTATCTTAAAACCAGCTAATCCACCAGCATCAACTAAAATATTTTCCATAAGATGTGTAACAGATTTGCTCCATTGAGAGGTAGGGGGTATATCACCAGGTAAAACCGCTTCAGGATGATCTTTTAGGTATGTATATACCTGAATACGTAGTGAAGAATAAAAATTACATATTTTATCACATAACTCTCTTCCTGGCTTATATTCAGTACTTTTACCTATAATCTCATTTGTTAGATTTACAAATGAGATTAATCCGTCAGAATCGCTAAATTTGCTTTGATCCTCTTTTAGATTGTTGTGATTTAAAATTAAGTCTAGGTGGCTTATACTTTCCATAATGTAAATTCTCCTTATTTTTAAAATTGTTTTGTATATTTAGAGTGTTTGGTAAATATTCACTAAAAATATAATTTGTATAACTTACGTTAACTCCCTTTACATAGGTTTGTAAAAAACTATTACATCCCTTATTGGTTTAATTGAAAGGTTTTTATTAGGGCAACCCTGTTGTATCTACACGTGTAATGTACACTAATATTATAAGGTAAATTCATTTTCAATATACTATTTAGTCCGTGAGAGTAAAATATAAGCATTAAACATCATAATATAGGTGTAAACTGCAAGTTACCAGCAAACGATTTTTTTAAAATCTTTTATATATTTCCTTCCTACGGGTAATGTTTTTGTGTATTTTTCTAATTTCAAATCAAAGGTATAATTATAAGATGGGATAATTTCTAACACTTTTTCAAGATTCACGATATAGCCTTTATGACATCTAAAGAAATTTCCATAGGGAAGTTTTTTTTCCCAAAATTGAAGTGAGTGTGGCACAGTATATATACAATTATCAACTGTAATGATTTTTATTTCATTGCTATAAGAATAAAAGTATAATACATTTTTTAAGTCAATAAGAAACTTTTTATTTTCTTTGGTAGCAATTATTTTTCTTAAAGGTAATAAAGATGATACATCACTGCCAGAATTGATGACTGCTTGGATACCTTTATTTTTTAAAAAATTCTATCAGTTCATTTTCAATAGGTGTTTTAGAGTTATAAATTACAGAATTCATATTTTGTTACTCTCCTTTATTTTTTTATTTTAAATTTATGAAATATTAGATTCTGTTATAAATAATGATTTTAAATAGGTAAGATTTATAGTGGGGTAAAAGTTTTTATATTATGATATGTTAAAAAATATTAATAAAAGTAAGATGAAACTATTCCAACACTGCATTTGCTTATTTCAATCATCTTATAAACATGGTATAGAAGATACGGTTACTGTGAAAAATAAATGTAAAATTATTCTATATTATAACCATAAAAATACTTACAAAACATTTCACCTATGCAGGGGCATGGAAAAAATTTGAGCCAGTATGGAATTTTCTAATTAAGAATGAACTTCTTTCAAAGAGTAGAAGTGCATTGGTAAGAACATTAAAGTAATTACTATTTAATTTAGGTGGTTTTATTTTTCAAAAAGTTGGGACTATTAATATTTAATGTATTATAATTAAATGGTATATATTTGTTAAATGCTAATATGAATTTCAATATATTTTCATGGGTAAGATATAAAAATTTAAAGGGGTGTATAAGAATGAAAGCAGCGTTTCTAATAATTGATATGCAAAAGGGATGTTATGACTTTTGTAAATGTCAAAGAGAATTTGATGATGCAGTAGAGTATATAAATGAGGCGGCACGCATGTTTAGGGAAAAAGGATTGCCTGTTGTAAAAGTATTAGATATTGAAGTGGGAGATGGTCCTGGTTCTGAGAAGTTTGAATTTGTTGATTCTATTAATGAAAGTACAAATGATATTGTTATACATAAAGAGTATAATAATGCATTTTTCAAGACAGAGCTTCATGATAAGCTTCAAGAACTTGGAGTTGAATTTCTTGTTATAAGTGGATTTGCAGCAGAGTATTGCGTATTATTTTCTTATAATGGAGCAAAAGAGATGGGATATGGAACATCATTACTTCAAAATGGTATTTCAGGAGTTGAATATGAAGAAGTGAAAAAAATGCAACTCTTAAGACCGGTAATTAGTCTTGAGGCATTGGAATATTTTTTAAAGTAAGAAAAGCTTAGTTCCTAGGCACTAAGCAATCCTCAGAACAAAAGTAGATAATCCAAAGCGTTGATTTGGTGTAAGTCACTTTGGCAGCGTGCTTATTTTGTTTTAGAGCTATTGGATTAGATATATGCTGTAAACTATGATTCTTAGAGAAAGTGCTAATCTTTGTGGTATGGAGCACTTTTTCTATTGTATAGAACTTATACATTGAGATATAGTCAGATGGATGTATAAGATCCTTGGCCTACATCATGAAACCCTCGACAATACAGAAATGTGTTGTAGAGGGTTATTTATCTTTTAGAATAAATAATAATGAACAGTATCATAAATAAATGATATTTATAGCAGTAACCATTGATATTACATAGTTAAGGTTGTTTTTATAAGTTAAAAGATTTTCTAAAATCACTAGGAGTAATTCCATGAACATCTTTAAAGGCAGCAGCAAATTTGGCTGGATTTTTGTAGCCGCATAGTTCAGATATGCCACGAATACTTAGATGATCAGCAGATAAGAGCTGCATGGCTCTTTTCATGGTTTCTATTCGAATATATTTATAAAGAGGAATTCCATAATGATTTTTAAAAGATTCGCGAAGTTTACTTTCGCTCATTTCAGCTATTCTGCATAGTTCAATTGTATCTGGAGTATTTAAAATATCTTCATCAATCTTAGTCTTAACTTGATAAATCTTCTGCTCATTTTCCCAAGTAATGTAGTGGCGGCGGCTGCTTCTTCTTTTCGGGATATCAGGAAAGTTTCTAGTGATTGCAGACAAAAGATGCAAAGTCATCCCCTCAAAAGCAAGTAAAGGCATGTCTGTATTTCTTACAGCCCATCTAATTTGCTCTAAAATAAGCATTATATCAGGAGTGTTGTAATGTTGGGTTTTCCAGAGCTTCGCATCACCAACACTAATTTTAGGTGCATTAGTACGTTCTTTAAGAAAGGGTTTTATAAAATCATCAAAAATTAAAACACTGGTAAAACAATAGTGTACGTCTTTAGAGAAAGTAAAAGTAAATGGTTTTTGAGGATTAATAATTAAATTAGTGATTGGAGGAAGAGTTTGCCTCTTTTTCCCTTGATGTGAATAGACTATTTCTCCACAGTCAACACAAAAGATAATCATAAAAGGCTTACTTGAATTTATTGTATGTACTATCTGTTCACTTGGGGTAAA
The DNA here is from genome assembly GCF_002390995.1 of Clostridium sp. UBA4395. Classification (NCBI taxonomy): domain Bacteria; kingdom Bacillati; phylum Bacillota; class Clostridia; order Eubacteriales; family Clostridiaceae; genus Clostridium; species Clostridium sp. UBA4395. The sequence continues at coordinate 26,213 of NZ_DGRF01000024.1, read as the reverse complement.
CCAAGCACTTGAAACAAATAATCCTTTAGCAGCATTTATTTCTGCAATCCATCCATTTGACCAATGAGGAGGAAAATCATAAATATGTCCATTACCATAAGGCCTTTTAACAAAATTATATTTATCTGCTAAAGCACTCCAAGAAGAATCATTATATTCATCCATAAAATTTTTACCCCTCTCTTTTTTGATTTAAAGTAACAATATTATAGCATCATTTGAGAAATGTTTTCAATAAGAACATAATCCGTTTTATTTAAATTAAAATCCATAATAATGAGAAGTATTTTCATTTAGCCCTTATAAAATAATAAGTTACTCTTATTTTAATAGAAAATGACTTCTGAAAAGGGGGTTTTTAAGCGATTGACAGTGGAATTTATAAATGCTACGCTTTTAAAAGTTAGATTAGTCTTACATTTGTATATAACGCAGGTGCTAGCGTTATTAGATTAATATAAGATATTTATAAGGGAGAGATATAAAATGAAGAAATTTTTATCACTATTCTGTACAGCATTTATGGCTACTTTAATTTTAGCTGGTTGTTCTTCATCTAAGGATACTACTAAAGAAGAAAAAGCTGTTCGTACTGTAAGTACTGTAAGAGGAGATGTTGAGGTTCCTGCTAATCCAGAAAGAGTTATTGCTACTTATGGAATGGGTGACATTTTGGCTTTAGGAGTTAAACCAGTAGCTACTTATGATGCAAATGGGAGTGCTTATGAAAAGGAAGTAGAAGACTTACCAGTATGGGAAAACTTTGAACCAGAGGAAATAATGCAATATGATCCAGATCTTATTCTTGTTGTAAACGAAGAAAAGATTGAGGAGTTTTCTAAAATTGCCCCTACAATTTATATTCCTTTCAGTACTCTTAGCATGGAGGAGAGAATAACATTTTTAGGGGAGGTTCTTAATAAAAAGGCAGAGGCATCAAAGGTGCTATTTGATTTTAAAGAAAAAATAAATGATGCAAGGGAACAATTAGTTTCTAAAGAAATTATGGATAAGAAATTCAGTATTTTTGAGAGTAGCCCAAATGGAGGTATTTGGGTGTATGGTGATAAATGGGGACGTGGAGGCGACCTAATTTACAGTCATTTCGGATTTAGAGCACCAGATGTCATACAGAGTGAAATTATAGGAAAAGATCAATATAGAGAGGTTTCTCTTGAATCAATTAAGGATTACGCTGGAGATTATATAATATTTAGTGGAGAGATAGGGGAATTAGAGAATAATCCAGTTTGGAAATCAATTCCCGCTGTTAAGGCAGGACATGTTATACCTATTGATTTTACACTGTTTTATGATATTGATATTTACTCATCGGGGGTACAGTTAGATTATATTATGGATAAATTACTAGAAAATTAATAAAAATAAATTAAGCTATAATATTCATGTAAAGAGATAGGAATTCTCTAATGAATTTTATAGCTTAATAATACAAGGGGCTGTATCAAAATAAATTTTGATCCTAGCCGATAAAAAAAGGTGGATTCAGTAATTTGAATCCACCTTTTTGCACATAATAATTACATGAAAAAGATTATTAGTCTAAAACAGATGTAGACACAACTTTCATGAATATGAAAGAAGATCATATGAAAGATCTGACCAACTTACTTTAATTCCTTTTTTAGACGAACTAGAATCCAATATAGGAAAGAGATGTAAATCGATAACGGCTGACGCCGGATAAGAAAGTGAAGAAAATTATAAATATTTAGAAAGTGAAAAAAGAAGCCGTATCAAGATTGATTTATGAAATCAATCTGATACAGCTCTTTAATTTTTTATAAGTTAAAATATTTTCTAAATAACAAGGAGTAATTCTATGGATATCTTTAAAGGCAGCAACAAATTTTGCTGGATTTTTATATTAGCATAGTTCAGATATACTACGAATACTTAGATTGTTGGCAGATAAGAGTTGAAAAACATAATCCATTTTATTTAAATTACAATCCATAATGATGAGAAGTATTTTCATTTAACTCTTATAAAACAATAAGTTACTCTTATTTTAATAGAAAATGACTTCTGAAAAGGGGTTTTTTAAGCGATTGACAGTGGAATTTATAAATGCTACGATTTAAAAAGTTAGACTAGTCTTACATTTATATATAACGCAGGTGTTAGCGTTATTAGATTAATATAAAATATTTATAAGGGAGAGGTATAAAATGAAAAAACTATTGTCATTATTTTGTGCAATATGTATGACTACTGTGATTTTTGCTGGTTGTTCTTCATCTAAGGATACTACTAAAGAAGAAGCTGTTCGTACTATATCTACTGTAAAAGGGGATATTGAAGTTCCTGCTAATCCTAAGCGTGTTATTGCTAATTGGTATGTTGGAGATGTTATTACTTTGGGATTAAATTTAGTTGGATATAATGCTTGGGAACAAGAAAGTATGCCTTTTTATGATACTCTTAAAGCTTCTACAAAAATTGAAAAGTGGGAGCCTGAAGAAGTTATGAATTTAGAACCAGATCTTATTATTACATATGATGAGGCAGACTTTGATAAATTCAGTAAAATAGCTCCAGTTCTTGTTATTCCAGAAGGAGATATGGATTCTCTTGAACGTATAAAAACCATAGGAGAAGCTACAGGACGTAAGGCTGAAGCAGAGAAGGCGGTTTCTAACTTTGAAGAAAAACTTGCGGATGTGAAGAAAACTTTTAAAGGTGATACATTTGAAGGTAAAACTTTCAGTATTTTGGAAGATTGGGGAGCTACTGGTGAGTGGAGCGGTATATATTATGAGACAGGCTCTAGAGGTGGTACTTTAGTATATGAATATCTTGGACTTAAATATCCAGACAAGCTTAAAGAACTTATAGAAAAATCAGGAGAAGGACGTGGACATATAAGTTATGAAGTAGCCAATGAGTATTTTGGAGATTATATACTATGGTGTAGACAGGAAGGTAAGGAATCTGATTATGCAAAAACAGATATTTGGAAGAGTATCCCTGCAGTTAAAGAGGGAAGGGTTATAGAAATTCCAGCAAAGTATCAAGGACTTTTCTTTTATTCTGATGTTACAAGTCTTACTGAACAACTTGACTATATGGTTAATGCAATAAATTCATTAGCTAAATAATTCTAATTGAGAAAGGAAAATAAATATGCAAAATACCTATAATAAAAAGCGACAATTAGGGGCTTTGAATTTTACAATCTATATGATTACAGGGGTGGTTTTGCTGGTGATTATGTCAGCCGCATCAATTTCTTTTGGTGCTGCTGATATGAATTTGTCTACGGCTTGGGGAGCCATTTTTAATTTTGACTCTTCTTTAACTGAACACCAGATTATTCAAACTCTCCGTCTTCCTCGTATAGCAGCTAATATAATTGTTGGGTCAAGCCTTTCCATATGTGGTGCTATAATGCAGGGAACCACAAGAAATCCTCTTGCTGATTCTGGACTTATGGGTATAAGTAGTGGTGCTTCTTTTGCTATAGCTTTTTGTATGGCATTTTTACCTGGTGGAAGTTATGGACAGATGATGATTTTTGCATGTATTGGTGCAGCTGTTACTACAGGTATGACTTATTTTATTGCGTCTATTGGCAGAGGAGGCATGAAACCACAGAGACTTGTTTTAGCAGGTATTTCTATATCAATGCTATTTGGTGCTTTTAGCCAATATCTTTCTATTAAATATAGACTTGGTCATGCTTTAGCTTATTGGACTGCTGGAGGAACAGCAGGTGCTAAATGGAGTGAACTTGCTATAGTTTTCCCATTCTTTATTGTGGGCATAATTACAGCTCTTATTATATCACCTTCAATTACTCTTTTAAATCTTGGAGATGATGCAGCTATAGGTCTTGGACTTAATACTAAGAAGGTTAAAGCTATTTCTACTGTAGTTGTTTTAATACTTACAGGGCTTTCTGTAATTGTTGTAGGACCTGTTGGTTTTATAGGATTAATAGTACCTCATATTGTCCGCTACCTTATAGGCGTAGATTATAGATACATAATTCCAGCTTCAGGATTATATGGAGCTTTGATTACTGTGGCAGCAGATTTAGTTGGAAGGCTTATTAATAAGCCTTATGAGACTCCCATTGGAATTATTTTTGCTGTAATAGGGGTTCCGTATTTTCTTTATCTTACAAGGAAGCAAAGGAGGGAATTCCAATGAAGAAAAAGGGTTACTCAGTTTCACGTGGCTTAACTATTATTTTAGTACTTACCATTGTGCTGTTATTTGTGGCGGTAATAAGTGTGAACTCAGGTAAAATGAATCTATCTCCTTCAGAAGTCTTTAATGTTCTTCTTGGAAAAGGTACAGCTAAACAAAATCTTATAGTATATGATTTTCGTCTTCCTCGTATTGTATTAACTATTCTTGTAGGTATTGGTATGGGAACAGCTGGATGTGTAATGCAGAGTTTACTTCGCAATGATATGGCTAGTCCTGGAACTTTGGGAATAAGTTCGGGTTCAGGATTATTTGTATTATTGTTTATAGTTATTTTTAAGGTAGATAGTGTATCTTCAGCTATTGCTCTCCCACTTTTAGCTTTTATAGGTGGAATGACAGCAGCAGTGCTTATATTTTTACTTTCATATAAAAGAGGAAAAAGCATATCACCTACAGGATTAATTTTGACAGGTGTAGCTGTTGGAAGTGGATATAGTGCTATTACTATGATGCTTACTTTAAAGCTAGATGAGAAACAGATGGATTTTATTCAAAGATGGAGTGCAGGAAGTCTTTGGGGAGACAATTGGACGTATATTTCTATTCTTGCACCTTGGATATTGATTCTATTTTTATATGTACTTTATAAATCTCGTACTTTGAATACTTTAAACCTTGGTAATCAAACTGCAACAGGATTAGGAGTAGCAGTAAAGAGAGAATTCATAGGTCTAGCTGTAGCAGCTGTTGCTCTATCGTCAGGCAGCGTGGCCTTAGGTGGAAACTTCTTTTTTGTTGGAATGATTTCTCCACATATGGCGAGAAAGTTTGTAGGCTCAAATCATAAATTATTGATTCCTACCGCATCTCTAGTAGGCTCAATAATTATTCTATTATCAGACACTATTACTAGAACTATAAGTCTTGGAACCGATGTTCCTACAGGAATTATTATTACTGTATTAACTACACCGTACTTCTTATATTTATTAGTAAAGTCAAATTAAGGAGGTTTGTATGAAAAGTATTGAAACTAAAAATTTAGATATAGCTTATGATGATACTCTCATTGTAAGGGAATTAAATATGCAGATACCAGAGGGAAAGATAACTTCTATTATAGGAGCAAATGGATGCGGTAAATCAACTATTTTAAAAGCAGTTGGACGTATATTAAAGCCTAAAAAGGGTGTAGTACATCTAAGTGGACAAGATATAAGTAAATTGCCTACAAAAGAAATAGCCAAAAAGATGGCAATACTTCCTCAAACTCCTACTGCACCAAGTGGACTTACTGTAGGTGAGTTAGTTGCATATGGACGTTTCCCTCATCAAAAAGGTTTTGGGAATCTCACAGAAGAAGATAAAAGAATTGTTAAATGGGCTTTAACTGCAACTAAGTTAAGTGAGTTTGAGAGAAGAGAAGTTGATGCTTTATCAGGAGGGCAAAGACAGAGAGTTTGGATTGCTATGGCTCTAGCACAGCAAACTGATTTAATTTTATTAGATGAACCTACTACTTACCTTGATCTTGCTCACCAATTAGAGGTTTTAAAGCTTTTATATGAGCTTAACCGTAATCAAAAGTGTACTATTGTTATGGTACTTCATGATTTAAATCTTGCTGCAAGATTTTCTGATTATATTATTGCTATTCAAAAAGGCGCTATCATAAAACATGGAACTCCTGAGGAAGTTATGACTCCAGAGGTCCTTAGAAAAACCTTCAATATCAATGCTGATGTTGTTATTGAACCTAAGAGTAATCGTCCAGTATGTATTACCTATGATATTGTAGATGAAAATGAGGATGTAGAGTTGAAGGAAAAGGAGGCAGTGGGCATATGAGAACTACCTTACGTATTTTTATGGGAGCCAGAAAATATTGGATTTATTTGATATTAGCATTAATAGCCGTTATTATTTCCACCATAGCAGGATTTTATAATCCATGGGCCCTAAGAGAGCTTACAAGTATAGCAACAGAAGGAAGCGCTGATTTTGGAGCCCAATCTTTACGAATAGGATTGATGCTTTTAGTTGCAACTGTACTTCAATCAGCTGGAAGTTCTATTTCAGGATATTTAAACCATCATGCAGCTTTACATTATGTTGCAGATATGAGAACAGAACTTTACTCTAAGCTTCAACATATGGGGCTTAAGTATTTTAATAAAAGTCGTACAGGAGATTTAACTAGCAGAGTTATTAATGATGTTATGGAGGTAGAGATTCTTTTAGCTCACGTAATTCCTGATTTTGTTGTTAATATATTGACTTTCGTAGGTGTTGGGGTATTATTATTTTCTATTAATGTAAAGTTGGCTTTTTTAAGTCTTGTTACTATTCCTTTTCTTATTATGATTACTCTTTGGCAGAGTAATCATCTTTCTCCTATATGGAAGCAGAATTCTATGGTTAGGGGAGAACTTTCTGGTACTGTTCAAGATAATTTTTCTGGAATTAAAGAAATACAGATATTCAATCAACAGGAAAGAGAAGAAAAAAGGATTAAGAACCTTTCTATAAAACATAGTAAAGCATACTTAAAGGCAAGCTTCTTTTTTGAAACCACTTTTCCACTTCTTGCATTTTTCACTGCTCTAGGTTCTGTTATAGTTATAATATTTGGTGGATTTATGGTTTCAAGAGGAGAAATTAACATTGGAGATATTGTAGGATTTTCTATGTATCTTGGTATGTTTTATGGACCTATAAAGAGTTTTTCAAGACTTATGGAAATGTCAGGTACCGCACTTGCAGGGTGTAGACGTGTTTTTGAGGTTATGGATGAAGTTACAGATGTTAAAGAGAAAGTTAATGCAAAGAAAATGTATAAGGTTAAAGGAAAAATTGACTTTAAGGAAGTTTCTTTCTCTTACAATGATGAAGTAAACATTTTGAAAAATATAAATTTAAAAGTAAATCAAGGAGAAACTGTAGCTTTTGTTGGGGCAACTGGAGTGGGCAAAACCACAATAGCCAGTCTTTTAAACCGCTTTTATGATCCTCAGAATGGAGGCATTTTAATTGATGGAATAGATATTAAAGATGTAACTTTAAAGAGTCTTAGAGATAATATAAGCATGGTTTTACAGGACACCTTTTTATTTAACGGAACAATTTATGAAAATATTGTTTATGGCTGGAAAGAAGCTACTAGGGATCAGGTTCTTAAGGCTTCAAAGGCAGCTAATGCTCATGATTTTATTGAAAACTTAGAAGATGGTTATGATACCATAATAGGAGAGCGTGGAGTACGTCTTTCTGGAGGACAGAAACAGAGGATTTCCATAGCTAGAGCAATCCTTAGAAATTCACCTATTCTTATTTTGGATGAAGCTACATCAGCTCTTGATACAAAAACAGAGAAAGAAATCCAAGCTGCATTAGATGAAATTTCAAAAGATCGAACAACTATAATAATTGCCCATAGATTATCAACTATCCGTAATGCAGATAAAATTGTAGTTCTAGAAGGAACAGGCATTAAAGAAACGGGAACCCATGATGAGCTGATTCGTTATGGAGGAACTTATGCTATGCTATATAGAAGTCAGGTATCTTAAATGTAAAAAAATTAACGATTTAAAATTGCAAAAGCAATTTTGAGTCGTTGATTTTTTTATTTATTATTATGTTCTGAAAGAAATTTTTGCATAGCATAAACAGAATCTGAACTAATAACGTGTTCTATAGCACAAGCGTCTTCATCTGCAATAGAACTATCGATGTTTAGAATTTTTATAAAGAAATCTTTAATAATATGATGCTTTTTAGATGTAGATCTAGCTATTTCTAAGCCTAAAGGAGTTAAAAATATTTCCTTGTATCTTTCATTAGTTATAAGTCCTTTTTCAGCTAAAGTTACCATAGCGCTATTAGTGCTGGCTTTAGTTACTCCAAGCTTTTCTGCTATACGAGTCATTTTAACTCCTTTACCTTCTTCTGATAACTCATAGATAGCTTCTAAATAATTTTCCATTACAAAAGTAAGTTTTTCCATACAAATCTCCTGTGATTTTTAAAGTTGATTTTATTCACTCTACATTAATAAAATGTCTTTTAATAATAATAACATATTTTATATGGAGTTCCCAGAATAGAGATATAATATATTGATCCAGAAATGTATTAAATGATGTTTTTCTCTTAATTCTTCACCATCTTATATGAAATAAAAAGTATGAAGTCTTTTTACTACATCTTCAGGGAGATCATAATACACATATCTTGTTTTGAAGTTATATCTATATGGTTTGTATTTAATCCTAAGCATTTCTAGAAGTAGACCTAAGGAAAAATTTTGATAAAATGATATTGCTTCAATATAGTTGTGTCTGTCTCCATGGATTTCTTTATTTTGTTTTTCTGAACTTCAATGGAGTTTTTCCGTAAGTCTTTTTAAACATTTTAGAAAAGTTTGCAGAATAATTATAACCAACTTTTTGAGATATTTCTTCAATACTTAAATCTGTGGTAGATAAGAGGTTTGCAGCAATATTCATTTTAATATGATTGGTGTATTCCCCAATGGACATATGATAATGTTTAGAAAATCCTGCTTTTAATTTTTGTTCATTTAAAAATACCATCTTGCTTAAAGTACTAATATTAGGAGGATTATTATAATTTTTTTCTAAAATATCATGGGCTTTTTGAATAGCATGGATATCAGACGAGGTTAGTTTTATTATTCTGTTAGCACCAATATTAATATTTCCATAGTTAATTTGATTAGTAAAAGCATTGTCAGGTTTAGTGGCCTCATTTATTAATATAGCTATGCACTCTAAAATTTTACTTTCTAGATAAATACTATTTAAGGAATTTTCATAAGTTAAACTTTGTAACTGATTAATAATATCTATAATTTTTAAGGGTAGATAAGTATAGGTATAATTTTTAATAAAAGAATCAAAATCCATTATCTTTGGAAAGTTAGGTTTTATTATTTCTTTAAAATAATTTTCGTATATAGTTATTTCAGTCCCATGAAAATGTTGTCCTTTTTTCCAATGCTGTTCACCTTTTAAATCTTTTTCAATAACAAAAAAAGATGAAGGAGTAAAAGATGAAACAGGATTATTTTCAATTTTAAATTCTGTAATTCCTTTATAAACTAAACCAAAACGCATTAAATATTCAGGATTATCAAAATATATGGAAAAATCCTCGGGTATTGTATAGTCTGCAATACCTAAATTATAATAACCATCTCTTGAATAAGTAATTAAGTGGCCAAGTTCAGGCTTATTCTTATTTGTATATAAAGTATAGTTTTTACTTTCAATTTTACTAAAGCATAATTTATTTAAAACCACAGATTTAAATTCTTCACTAGATTTTACTATCATAAAAAGCCTCCTTCTTATAAATAATACTATATATAATTTGTAATTAATCAAGGGAAAATACTTAATTTAGATGTAAAAATAATTAAATTTGGTGCAAATATTGTTATGATAATGATAATCATATACAATTAGCTTTGTTAATATAAGAATTTAATTATTGAAAGGAAGATATAGATGAAAAGAAAATCAGTATTAAAAACAATTTTAGCTACTTGTATTGCATCAATGATTTTAGTTGGTTGTTCAAATACTTCAAATGTAGAAAAAGAAAGTAAAACTGTTACAGTAACAGACGTTAGAGGAGAAGTTGAAATTCCGGAAAATCCTGAAAGAATAGTTGATTTAAGTGGTAACAGTGACATTTTATCAATTTTAGAATATAAGGTAGTGGGAACTGCTAATAGTGATGCTTACGATTATACAAAATTCCCTACATATTTAGAAGAGACACTAAAAGGTGCAACTATATTAGGTTATAGCATGCAAGATACTATGGATGTTGAAGCTATAATGAACTTAGACCCAGACTTAATTGTCATATCAACAGTGCAAGAAAAAATGTATGATCAATTAAGTGAAATTGCTCCAACTGTAATGATTAAATTAGAAGCTTTAGACTGGAAGGAAGATGTTAAGTCTTTAGCAAAGGTATTTAATAAAGAAGAGGCTGCAAATGCTTGGTTAGAAAATTACGATAAAAAGTCAAAAGAAGTTGGAGATAAGATTAAAAAATCTTACGGTGAAGATACAACTTATTTATCCTTCTTGGCTAGTGGTGGTCAGTTCTATGTATTTGATGGAGCAGGTTTTGGTAATGTTTTATATGAAGATTTAGGATTAGCTAAACCAGAAGGCATGCCAGAACAAAATGATATAAGTTTACCAGTGGTAACTTATGAAGGGTTAGCGTCAATAAAATCAGATTATATATTTGTGATTGCAACAGATGAAGATTTAAAAGTACTCGAAGAGAATGAGGTATGGAATAATTTACCTCAGGTAAAAGAAGGTAAAGTTGTTAAACTAGATTCTTCACCCTACTTCGTACAAGGCTATAGTTCAATAGGTAGACAAGTGCTTTTAGACGAAATAATGGAGATGTTAAATGAAACAAAATAATAAAAATACAATAACTTTTATAGTTTGTAGTATTTTTATTCTAATAATTGGTGTATTCCTAGCTATTAGTCTAGGAGTCACCAATATTGGAATATCAGAAGTTTGGAATAGTATTTTTAATTATAGTGAAACTCTAGAACCTATGCTAATCAGAGATATGCGTATTCCTAGGGCCCTTACAGTGTTACTCACAGGGGGGATTTTGGGAGTGACAGGAGCTATGATTCAAGGAGTTACAAGAAATCCAATAGCAGAGCCGTCCCTTCTTGGAGTAAGTCAAGGGGCAACTATGGTTATAGCTATATTTTATGCTGTTGGGATTACTATAAATACTACAAATGTTATGATAGCTTCATTAATTGGGGCAATCTTTAGTGGAATTATAGTGATGGGATTTACATCAAGAAAATCAAATAATAGATCTATAGCAAAAATACTTTTGGCAGGTACTGCTATGAGTACTTTCTTTATTTCTTTAACAACTATAATAGGACTTTTATCAAATAAATCTCAGTTTATTGCTTTTTGGGTTTCAGGAGGTTTCAGAAATGCAACCTGGGCAGATTTTAATTTAGTTGCAATAGTTGGAATCCTAGGTTTAATAATAGCTATTTTCTTATCAGAGAAAATAAATATTCTAAGCTTAGGGGATGATGTGGCAATTAGCCTTGGGCAAAATCCAGAAAAAATAAGATTAATAACTTTCCTTGTTATGATACCAATGTGTGCAGCGGCTGTGGCTGTTGGTAAAAATATAGCCTTTGTTGGACTTATAGTTCCACAAATAGTAAGAAAAATATTTGGAGAAGATTATAGAAAAAATATACCTTTTTCTTTTTTGTTAGGTGCAATACTATTAACTTATTCCGATATAGCTGCAAGAATGGTGTATAGTCCTTATGAAACCCCTATTGGAATATTTACAGCCTTAATAGGTGTTCCATTCTTTGTAGTTGTAGCAAGAAGGGAGCGAGGTTGATATGAAAAGAAAAAGATTTAAAATAATAATCTCAATGTTATTTATTTTATTAGTTGCATCTTTAATTATGTATTTATGTTGGGGAACTTATAAAGTATCACCTTTAGATAGTATAAAAACTTTATTAGGTCAAGGAACAAAACTTCAAAATGCAGCAATTTTAAATCTTAGACTCCCTAGAATGTTAGTTGGAATTTCTGTGGGTATTGCTTTATCTACAGCAGGAGCACTGTTGCAGACTATAACAAAAAATGATCTAGCAGATTCAGGGATAATTGGTATTAATGCTGGAGCAGCAGTGGCAGCAGTTATATTTGTTTCATTAAAAACTGTAAATTACTATAGTACACTTGGCCCTCTATCTGTTTATGTATTACCCTTTATGGCCATTATAGGTGCAGGGATTTCAGCCACTATAATTTACTTATTATCAAGTAGAAATGGAGTTAAACCAAAGAGATTACTACTTATAGGACTTGGCCTAAATGCAGGTTTAAATGCTTTTATTACCTTCTTTACTTTTAGAGGTGGAGTTGGCGATTACAATAGAGTATTAATTTGGACCTCTGGAAGCCTTTGGGGAGCAGGATGGAACTATGCAAAAGTAATTATTCCCCTAGTTACTTTAATGTTTATGGTTGTATTATTGGATTATAAAAAGTTAGATGCTCTTAATTTATCTGATGAACATGCAATTTCTCTTGGTTTAAACTTAAATAGGGAAAGAAAGAAGTTTTTATCCTATGCAGTTATTCTTGCTGGTGGAGCTACAGCTTTTGCAGGAAATGTAGGGTTTATTGGATTAATATCTCCTCATATAGCAAGAAAGTTAGTTGGTCCCTATCATAAAAATTTCTTATGGGTATCTGGAATTATAAGTATAGTAATAGTTTTATTTGCTGATGCAGTTTCAAGAAACTTATTTTCTCCAATTGAAATACCTGTAGGAATTACAATCTCAATATTTGGAGTGCCATATTTTATTTATTTAATGATGAAGGAGAAATAAATGGAAGCTATTAGTGTAAGAAATTTATCAGTAGCCTATGAAGATAATCTCATAATAGATGATATGAATCTTTCCATTCCGAAGGGTAAGATAAGTATTATTATAGGGGCAAACGGATGCGGAAAATCAACTCTGCTAAAAACAATAGCAAGAGTAATAAAGCCTAAAAATGGAGATATCTTTATAAATGAAAAAGATATTAAAATACAAAAAGAGAAGTATATAGCAACACAAGTGGCTTTTCTACCTCAAGGACCTGTGTGTCCAAGTGGAATTACTGTAAAAGAATTAGTTGCTTTTGGAAGATTTCCACATCAAAAACTCATAGGTGGTCTTAAGGCTCATGACAAAGAAATTATTGATTGGGCAATAGAGGAGACAGGACTTACGGATTTTGCAGATAGAGAAATAGAAAATTTATCTGGAGGACAAAGACAAAGGGCTTGGATTGCAATGACCTTAGCACAAGAAACAGACATAATTATGCTAGATGAGCCAACAACTTATTTGGATATGTCTTATCAGCTTGAAGTATTACAGGTGTTAGAGAAGTTAAATAAAGAAAAAAACATTACTATTATCATGGTGTTACATGAGTTAAATAATGCTTGTAGGTTTGCAAGTAATATCATCGGACTTAAAAAAGGTAAGGTTATATGCCAAGGTACCCCTATGGAAGCTATAACTAAAGGAAACTTAAAAGAGATTTATGGAATTCATGGTAAGTTGCAATTAAGTGAAAATAAAAATTACCCTATATGCATAGATTATGAACTTATAGGGGGATAAAATGAAAAACAAAAACTTTACTATAGTGGTTATTGGACAGATAATATCTTTATTTGGAAATGCAATTCAAAGATTTTGTATGTCCTTATACATTTTGGATTTAACAGGAAGTGCTGCTATTTTTTCAAGGATATTGGCAATTTCAACTATTCCATACATATTATTTGCTTCTATTGCAGGACTATTAGCTGATACAGTAAATAGAAAAAAGATAATGGTTTACCTTGATTTTTTCAGTGCTGGGTTAATGGCTATATATTCAATAATATTGATAAGTGGAAGAGATAATATCATAATAGTAGGAAGCGTTATGTTCATGTTATCTACTATTTATACATTATATAGTCCTTCTGTTACAGCTTGTATTCCGCAAATAGTTGAAAAGGATAAACTAGCTACAGCTAATGGAATAATTCAACAAGTTGGTGCTATAGTAAATTTAGTTGGGCCTATAGTCGCAGGTTTATTATATAGTTTTATTGAGATAAAAACAATCGTAATAATAAATGCTATCAGCTTTTTCATTTCAGCTATTATAGAGCTATTTTTAGAAATTCCAGATTTGCAGTTAAAGGAAAAAATAAAAGAACCTATTTTACAATCTTTTAAGGAAATGAAAAGGAGTTTTATTTATTTAAAAGAAAAAAAGAAAATTGTCTTAGGAATTATAGTTTCTTATGGTTTAACTAATATCTTTGTAGTACCAATTCTAAGTGTTGTATCTCCTTATTTTATTAAAATAAAATTGAATATGCCTTCAGTTATATATGGTTTTGTAGAAGGAATATTTGTTATAGGAATGATACTAGGAGGATTATTAATAACATTTAGACCTAAAATGTTTAAGATGAAAGACATACACAAAACTATGTATCCTATGGTAGTAGCTATTGTAATTATAGGGATTTCCACTCATTTAACTAGAACAAATAAATTTATTGTTTTAGGACTTTATTCTATAGGTGGTCTTGGAATAATGTTATCACTAGCTTTATCTAACATTATATCTTTAACCTATATTCAACAAGAAATAAAAGAAGATATGCTAGGAAAGGTAAGTGCTTTTTCTACTGCTATTGCAACAGCAAGTGTTGCACCTGGTCAGTTAATATATGGACAACTTATAGATATTAATTTAAGCATTTACAATATCCTATTATTAACTTTAATTCTAAGTATAGGAGTAGTTTGGTTTATGAAATGGAATGTTAGGGAAATTTAAGATAGGGAATCTTCCTAGGGTGTTTATATATAAGGTTAACAAAACATAATCATATAAAAAATACACTAGTAATTTTCTGTAATTTAGGCTTAAATAAATATATAGAGAAAATATATATTAGGAGAGCGTTATGGTAAAGAGTAAAGAATTATTGTTAATGAGATACATATCATTTTGTATATTAACCTTTCAGTTGTTTATAGAAGTAGGAAATAAGAGCATAGTAAGTCTAGTTTTTCTTCTATTATTTATTATAAATAATCATTTGAGAATGTTTTATTTAGAGAAAGAGAGAAGTGTTATTCTTTCAATAATAATAGAGCTAGTATTTATACCATTGGCACAAATGAACTTTGGAGGAACTATTATTTTTTACTTAATAGGGTTATCCATAGATTTATTCCAGTTGAAAAGTAAGATAGTTAAGTATGGATTAGGGTTTATAATTTTATTTTTTGGAATTTATCCGAAGTTTAGTGGGCCTATTGAAGATGGCATTATTAATTTTGTTTTACTTGGAATCTTCTTTATTCTTTTAAGTTATATATCTAGACTTTTTAGTACAAAGGTTGAAGCACAGCAGCTTTATGATAAGCTTAGAGTTTCAGATGAAAAACTTATAGAAGCTAATAAAGAGCTTGAAGGGTATGTAGAGTCTATTGAAGAATTAACTTTATTAAAGGAAAGAAATAGAATATCAAGGGAAATTCATGATAGTGTTGGACATACTTTATCTACTGCTATGATTCAGTTATCTGCTATGGAAGCTATTGCAGAGAAGGAAAATAGTTCTATGAAAGATATGATAGGAAATTTAAGGGTCTTTATTAGTGAAAGTTTTCAAGATGTGAAGAGAGCTGTAAGGGAGTTAAAGCCTGATGAATATGATAATTACCAAGGAATTTTAAGACTTCAAGAAGTATGTAAAAACTTTGAGAGAATGTCTGGAGTAGAAGTTAAGGTTATTATATCAAAGGGTGATTGGAATTTATCAACTAAGCAGGTTAATCATTTATATAGAATGATTCAAGAGATTTTATCAAATTCTTTAAAGCATGGTAAAGCAACTATGGTTAAGGTTATTATGAATTTTACAGAAGATGAATTTGTAATATCCTTTAGTGACAATGGCGTGGGAACAGATAAAATTGTGGAAAGTGGACTCGGACTTAAAAGTATAAGGGAAAGAGTAGCGGAAATAGAGGGTATAGTTCATATGAAGTCTAGCAAAGACAATGGTTTTTTTGTTAAGGTTATAGTTCCAAGAGAAGTGGAGGTGTAGGAATGGAGAAGATTAAACTTTTAGTTGTAGATGATGAGAAATTAATAAGAGAAGGCTTGAAAGTAATGCTTTCAGTTTATGAGGATATTGAAGTTGTTGGGATAGCTGAAAATGGTTATAAGGCTTTGGAAGTTTGCAAAACCACTGATGTTGATGTTGTTCTTATGGATATAAGAATGAAAACTTGTGATGGGGTTATGGGGACAAGACTAATTAAGGAACAGTTTACAAAGATAAAGGTTATAATTCTTACCACCTTTAAGGATAAGGAGTATATAAGAGAAGCCATGAGGTATGGGGCTTTTGGCTATATGCTTAAGGATAGTTCTCATGATGTAATTTATGAAGGTATAAAGATGGCTTATAAAGGTAATATGGTAGTTCATCCTGATGTGGCCATAGAAATGATGGGAAGTAATGGAGTAATTAAAAGTAATATAGATAAGTATGGACTTTTGGAGAAAGAGCTTAAGATAATAGAAGCAATAGCTAAAGGATTAACTAATAAAGAGATTTCAGAAGAGTTGTTCTTGTCAGAAGGAACAATAAAAAATAATATTACAAATATACTATCAAAGCTGAAGCTTAGAGATAGGACGCAGATTGCAATTTTTGCTTTTAAAAATGGAATAGTGACTTAAGTCATTTATGTAGTGACTTTAAGTTATGGCTATCCCCCTGGAAGTATCTTATTATAATAGTAAGATAAGTCTAGGGGGTAATTTTATGAGTATTATAGAAGTAAAAAACATTAGTAAAAGATTTAATGATAAGTTAGCTTTAGATAATATTAGCTATGAAGTAAAAGAAGGGGAGATATTTGGCTTTATTGGACCTAATGGAGCAGGTAAGTCAACTTTAATAAATATTATGACAAGCTTATTAACACCAGATAGTGGGACTATTGAAATATGTGGATATGATATTTTAAGGGAGCCAATTAAGGCAAAGGAATGTATGGGATATGTTCCACAGGAGTTAGCTCTAATGGAGGACCTTAATGCCTATGATAATTTAGAGTTCTTTGGAGCTTTATATGGACTAAAGGGGAAACTTTTGAAGGAAAGAATAGCAGAGGCCCTTAAAGTTACTGGATTAGAGGAAACTAAAAAGCAAAAGGTTAAGAAGTTTTCAGGTGGAATGAAAAGAAGACTAAATATTGCAGTATCAATTCTCCACCATCCAAAGGTTTTAATATTGGATGAGCCTACCGTTGGCGTAGATCCGCAATCAAGAAATCATATATTTTCTTTCATAAAAAATATATGTAAGGAGTGGGGTACTACAGTAATTTATACTTCTCATTATATGGAGGAAATCGAGGAGCTTTGCAAGAGAGTATTTATAATTGATTTAGGCAAGGAAGTATCCTATGGGGATAGAGAAGAGATTAAGGCTTCAGTTTTCTCCAACAATAAGGTGATTATTGAAACACAAGAGATAAGTGGAGAAACAATAATGAAGTTAAAGGATTTAGAGGGAATCGATAAGGTATCAGATAAGGATAATATACTTATTTTAACTATTGATTCAAAGTTTAAGCTGGCTAGTGTGCTTTCATTATTAGAAAAAGAAACTGTTAATATAAAGAAGATTAGTTATGAAGAGGCAAAGCTTGAAGATGTATTTTTATCATTAACAGGAAAAACTTTAAGAGATTAGGGGGAAGAGCTATGAAGGCATTATATTATATAAAAACTACCCTAAAAGGTATGTTTGCAAATGGCGTAGTTACCATAGCATATTTTATCTTATTTCCTATTTTACTTGCATGTTTTATGGCATTTTTTAACAATTTGAATGATGAAAATCCATTAAAGCTTAAGGCGTTAAATGTTCAAATTGTTGATGAAGACAACACTGAAAATTCAAAAAAGCTTATAGAGCTTCTAGGCAGTGATGATTTGAAAGAGGTTGTAAATATAGTAGATAAAAAGCCAGATGTGGAATTAGTGATAAAAGAAGGGTATGAGAAAAATCTTTTATCTTTAAATAAGGGAGATATAATTATTAATAAAAAAGTAGAAGGCATGGCAATGTCCACTGACACTTTAAAGGTAGTATTAGATAGATATCATCAAAGTTTATATGTATCTATAGCTGGTGGAGATATGGAGATTCTAAATAGAATTATGGAATCATCTATAGTTGAAGATATTACAATAGATACTGTAAAAACTAATAATCCTTATGAAAAGATATCAGCATCTATGATTGGATTTGTAATCACCATGCTTATATTTACTATGATTCAAGGTGGTTATGCAGATATTAGCGTAAATTTAGATAAAAGAATTAATGCAACTCCTATTACAAAATTACAATATCTTTTTTACGATACTATGGCTTTGATAGTATATGTGTTTATAATAATCAGTGGATATGTAATTTTCTTTAGAGTAGCTGGATTAAGTTTTAAAGGGAATATTTTAGATTTAATATTATTAATATTAATGGGAACTATGCTAGTAGTATCTATGTCTAAAAGTATATCTACTATATTTGGTCCTAAGTATGGAAAAATAATAGGGACTATAATATTTACTTTACCCCTAATAAGTGGAGAGATATTTTCAGGTGAAGGTAATAAAATTGCGTTACTAACACCAACACATTATTTAAATAATGCATTTAATTTATATAATTTAAATGGAAATTTAGAAGGCTGTGGTAAATGGATATTAATAATAATTACAATGTCAATTATTATATACTCTGCAGCAATAATTAACGCAGCAATTCAGGGGAGGAAAAAGGTATGCGCTTAATAAGATTAGTATTAATTAATATGAAAAGGCAATTTAAAAGTCCATTTATGTTACTAATGACCTTATTATTTCCTGTTGTTATGATTTTAGTTATAAATGGTGGAGGTTTAAGCCACGGATCAGGAAGCATAGGAATTATAGATAAAAGTAATTCAAACCACTCTACTGCGGTTATTGAAAGGTTGAGTGAAGAATATTCCATAAGTACACTAGAGGGTCAGGTAGAAGATAACTTCGATTTGCTTAGAGAAAATAAAATAGGAGCAATTTATGTTATAGAAGATAACTTTCAAGATTTATTAGATAATGGAGAGCTTCCTAAAATTAAGTGTTATAGGACTGAGGCTGCTAGTGGCTCAATAATGGCAGAAGATATTATAACAAACTATGTATCTGGAGTTGTTGAGGAAGAAGTAAGTGAAGGGCTAAGCACAAATTCTACTACTGCAGTTATTGTAGATGAAGAAGTAGACAGTAAAGAGGACTATAAGATGACTGTATTAATGCTATGTTATTTTATGATGATAGGTGGTTCCGTTATTGCTGGAGAAATAATTAAGCTTAGAGAGCAAAAGGTATTAAAAAGAACAATAGCAACTAGTAATTCAGATATAACTATTTTAGGTAGTTTATTTATTTCATCCTTTATAATTCAAGGAGTTTTAAGTTGCTCAGCTTTTATAATCTTAACACTTGTATTAAAGCTTCCTAACAACAATATTCCTCAAGGAATACTAATCATATTTCTAAGTAGTTTAGTTACAACATCTATTATTGTAGCAGTAACAAGATGGATTAGAAATGTAACCTTAGCAAGTCTATCTACAGTTGTTTTTGGAATAGCTGCCTTTGGTATGGGGATTTTTGGATCAGAGTTAGATAGCTTTGATAATGTTCCAGAAATAATAAGTAGAATCAGTGTAATATCACCATTTACATGGCTACTCAGAATAATAAATACAGGAAAAATTATTATTCCTATTTTAATCATATTTTTAATGTCTATTATGTTATTTACAGCAGGTAGCTTTAGGCTCAGGGAGTTTGTTAAAGAATAATGTGGATTTGAAATTAGTAGCTTTCAATTTAGGTTGGGGCTACTATTTTTTTATGTTAACTTATTTCAGAGAAATATAATTAAGTACGTTTATATTTATTTAGAATAATCTAGATTTTTAATGGGCAAACTTAAATGGAATAAAAGTTACAAATTTTAAGAGAGGGGGGTAAAAACTTTACCCTAACTCAAATAGTAAAGGAGAATGATTATGAAAAGAAAAATTAAAATTATTGTAGCGTTAGCAATGATGGTATTTATTATCCAAATGCCTTTAGTGGCAAGTGCACAGAGTATGTTACATATTCAAAGTGACACTATGAAAGAAATGGCGGAACCAAAGGACATAGTGGATATAGCTACAAGTGATGGCAGATTTAAAACTTTAACAGCAGCTTTAGAGGCAGTCGGATTAGTGGATACCCTAAAGAGTGAAGGTCCATTTACAGTGTTTGCACCTACAGATGACGCATTTTCAAAACTTCCAGCAGGAAAAATTGATGAGCTATTAAGACCAGAAAATAAAAATGTGCTTACAGATATTCTAACTTATCATGTTTTCAAAGGTAAAGCTACTGCTGCAGATGTTGCCAAATTAAATGGTAAGGAAATAACCATGGCAAATGGAAAAAATGCTAAAATAGAAGTTAAGGGTGATTCAGTATTTATTGATGGAGCGAAAGTTATAATTACTGATATTATGGCTAAAAATGGAGTTATACACGTAATTGATACTGTAATGATGCCTTAGTAGATGGATTATAAAAACAGTTCAAATTAAGGAAAAAGATGCTAATCATCTTAGGATGAAGCATCTTTTTTGCTTTTTATTCTATATTAAGATAGGTAGATTTAATAAGATTGATAGCTTTAATTTGATATTTCAATAGTAAACAAAGACATAAGTATTTAATGAATAACATATTAGAATAAATAATTATTAAAAGTATAAACTAAAAAGAGGGTAGTTATTATAGAAGTTTATATCTATAATTTATATAAAACGAAGAAGAAAAGGAGATATAATGAAAGAAGGAAAAGCATTAATAGATACAGGATTCAACTTGGAAAACAGTTATGCTGGACTTCCGGAAAAATTTTTTGCAATGCAAAGACCTAGTCATGTGCCATCACCTAAACTAGTTATGTTAAATTATCCACTAATAAAATCTTTAGGATTGAATGCCGAGGAACTACAAAATACTGATGGAGTAGATATACTTGCAGGAAATAAGATTCCAGAAGGAGCTATGCCTATTTCTCAGGCATATGCAGGACATCAATTCGGCCATTTCACCATGTTAGGCGATGGGAGAGCTGTTCTCCTAGGTGAGCATATTACTCACCTAGGTGAGAGGGTTGATATTCAGCTTAAGGGTTCAGGCAGAACTCCATATTCACGAGGAGGTGATGGAAAAGCATCACTAGGTCCAATGCTGCGGGAATATATCATAAGTGAAGCAATGAATGCACTAGGTATTCCTACTACTCGTAGTTTAGCTGTGGTTACAACTGGTGAGTCAATAATGAGAGAAACACAGTTACCTGGTGCAATTCTCACTCGTGTAGCAGCTAGTCATATTCGTGTTGGTACATTTCAATACGCATCAAAATGGGGTACCATTGAAGAACTTAGAGCTTTAGCTGATTATACTTTGCAAAGACATTTTCAAGAGGTAAAGGATAAAGAAAATCCATATCTTTTATTACTTCAGCAAGTAATTAGGAAGCAGGCTGAGCTTATTGCAAAATGGCAGTTAGTTGGGTTTATCCATGGTGTAATGAATACTGATAATGTAACAATTAGTGGAGAAACAATTGATTATGGGCCATGTGCTTTTATGGATGCCTATGATCCTTCTACTGTATTTAGTTCTATTGATATTCAGGGTAGATATGCTTATGGTAATCAACCTAATATTGGTGCATGGGATCTTGCCAGATTTGCGGAGGCTCTGTTACCATTGTTACACACTGATGAGAATGAGGCATTAAAGCTAGCACAAAAAGAAGTTTCACATTTTGCTGATTTGTATAAGAATAATTGGATTAGAGGAATGAGAGCAAAACTTGGAATTTTTAATGAAGAAGTTGATGATGAAGCTTTAATTGAGGAACTTTTAAGTATCATGCAGAAGTATGGTGCAGATTATACCAACACCTTCCGTATATTAACTAGTGGAAAGATAGAGGATAATGTACTCTTTGGCAAAGAAGAATTTGATAAATGGTATAAGCTATGGCAGGAGAGATTAACGAGACAAGAAGAATCGGAAATTTCCTCAAAGGAGCTTATGGAAAGAAGTAATCCAGTGGTAATTCCACGTAACCATAGGGTAGAAGAAGCGATAGAAGCTGCAGTAAATCAAGGAGATTATAGCGTTATGGAAAGGCTATTAGATGCTCTCTCAAAACCATATGATCACTCTAGAGAACTAGATTATTACACTACATTGCCAGAAACATCAACTTGTCCATACCGAACTTATTGTGGAACTTAATATAAGCAGATCTAGTAAAATTAAATTAAAATTTAATTATATGAAAACAATATGTTTTAAAAATAATATAGTAATATATATAGCTACATAAGAGTAATCTTGTGTAGCTATTTTGTAGTGACAAATTATCTGTGTAAATTTCTATTTTTAGAAATTATTTGATAAATATTGAGGATATATGTATAAAAAAGAGGCTAAAAATATATTATATCATTTAAAAGTAAACATTTTCACAATAAGGATAGATAATATATTGACAATAAAAATATAAGGATGTATAGTAGTTACTAAGGGTAGCTACTAAAAATAAAACTTCAAATAAATAGTTTAATAATAAACTTATGTGTTATAATATTTATTATTTTATATATTATTTGGAGGTAAAAATGGAAAAACTTATTAGCTTATTAAAGCATTTTAATTTTACAGAATCAGAATCAAAAATTTATATTGCATTGCTACAAAATGGGCCAAGAAGTGGATATGAAGTGAGTAAAATTTCAGGGGTTCCTAGATCTAAGGTTTATAATATATTAGAAATTTTAATTCAAAAGGGAGCTGTAATAGTTGCGCATGTAGAAAAATCTTCTTTATATAAGGCTGAGTCAGTTGAATGTGTTATAAATAATTTGAAAAAGCAAAATGAAGACATCCTTTTAGAATTGGAATCTGAATTAATACATTTTGATGAAAAAGTTGATAATGAACAAATTTGGCAAGTTAAAGGATATAGCAACTTGCTTTCAAAATGTGTAAGTATGATAAGAAATTCACAAGAGCAAGTATTAATTCAAGTTTGGAAAGACGATTTATCACAAGAACTAGAAGATGTTTTATGTAAGAAACAAGAAGAATTAGGTAAAGTTCTAGTTATATTATATGATTCAGAAGAAAAGTATAACACCAAGATTCCTTATTTTTATAGTCACGGATTTGAAGAAAATAAACTTAGTGATACAGGGGGAAGATGGATAACTATTACTATTGACTCCAAAGAAATGTTCTATGCAACTATAAAGAATGAAAAAATTGCAGAGGGTATTTATACAAGTAATGCAAGTATGGTTTTCTTTGCAAATGAGTACATAAAACATGATGCTTACTGTATCAAATTGATAGAGCGAATGAGTGATGAGGAGAAGAGAAGCTTCGGTGCTAATATGCTTGGAGTTAGAGATTTATTTAATACTCAAAAGGAGTGAAGTCAATGATATTAAAAGTATTATTATTATTTGTTATAATAATTAACGGGTTATTTGCAGTTACATTTATTAGAGATTTAATAAAAAATAAAGGAATGTTTATGAAAGAAGATGGAAATCCAATTGTTATGGCTATTTCATCATTCATTATATTTGTATTATCAACATTTGGAATTTCTGATTTTGCAGTAAGTACTGTTTTATACAGAAAGATGAAGTTTGTTAATGATAAAAAATTACCGGGTACACTTAACACACAATGTGTATTACCAGTTGCAGCGATGGCTCTTATATATATATCATCAATAGAAGTAGAAATTACAACTTTATTAGTATGTATAATAGCTCAAGTTATAGGAGCATATATAGGACCACGTTTCGTTGTTAAAATGAATGTTACTTCAATAAAAAAGTTTATATCAGTGGGCTTAATAATAGCTGCAGTATTAATACTTATGGGTAAATTTGGTGTATATCCATCAGGAGGAGAAGCTGTAGGTCTTACAGGTTGGAAACTTGTGATGTTAGGAGTTTTATCTTTACTCTTCGGAGCTTTTAATAATGTTGGTATAGGATCATATGCTTTGACTATGGCAACAGTATATGCTTTAGGATTAAACCCAGCAGTAGCATTCCCTATAATGATGGGAGCTTGCACATTCTCTGTACCAGTAGGAAGTATGCAATTTATTAAATTAGATTCATATTCCCGTAAGATTACATTCTTTACATCAACTTTTGGAGTGTTAGGAGTTATTGTAGCTGCATACGTTGTTAAGAGTTTGAATGTAGGTATGTTACAATGGGTTGTAGTTATTGTACTGTTATATAGTGCATATAATATGATTTCAGAAATAATAAAGAATAGAAATATGCAAAATGCATAAAAAGCATATAAAAATATATTTTATTAAAAGCTTTAAATTAATGTAGAGGTGAAAATAATGGATATAGTAGTATTAAGAGAAGAGGATATGAGGAATATATTTACCATGTCTGAGGCTATTAAAGCAGACAAAGATGCACTTGAGATATATTCAAAGAATGGAGCAAATATTCCTTTAAGAGTAAATATAAATGTTCCAGAAAATGAAGGACAGAGCTTATATATGCCAGGATATGCTGCTGATACAAAGGCTTTAGGTTTAAAAATTGTTTCAGTATATCCTAAGAATATAGAAAAAGGACTTACTTCTGTTCCAGCAACTATGGTATTAGTAAATGATGAAACTGGAGAAGTTTGTTCATTGATGGATGGAACATTTTTAACTAGAATAAGAACAGGGGCTGTATCAGGAGCAGCTACAGATATTTTAGCTAGAAAGGATTCTAAAATATTTGCTTTATTCGGTACTGGTGGACAAGCTGAAGCCCAGCTTGAAGCAGTATTAAATGTAAGAAATATAGAGCTAGTTAAAGTATATGATATTTCAGAAGAGAGAAGAAATGACTTTGTAAAAAGAATGACTGAAGTTTTTGGTGAAAAGTTTTCAGTTAAGATAATTGCTGCCAAATCATCAGATGAAGCTATAGAAGATGCAGATATTATAACTGTTGTTACTACATCAAAAAAACCAGTATTTAATGGAAGGCTAGTTAAAAATGGTTCGCATGTAAATGGAGTTGGATCATATACACCAGACATGCAAGAAATAGATGAAGAGCTAGTATGTAATTCTAAGGTATATGTGGATACTAGGGATGGTGTATTTAATGAAAGTGGAGATTTAATAATACCAGTAAACAAAGGCATATATTCTTTTGATAAAGTTACTGGAGAATTAGGTGAAGTTATCTTAGGTAAAGTAAAAGGTCGTGAGAATGAAAATGAAATAACATTCTTTAAGACTGTGGGAAGTAGTGTTTTAGATGTTGTTACTGCTCGTAGAATTTATGAAAAAGCTATAGAAAATAAGGTTGGCGAAGTAGTAAGGTTGTAGAAAGTAAAAAACCTATCCTAAAATATTAATAGGATAAGTTTAGAAAATTAAACATCCTCCATTTTTAACAATTAGTTAATCAAGGAGGATGTTTTCATTATTAAAAATATGTGATTATATATTTAACTAAAATAGTAGTTTTAATTACGAATGATATTACTATTTTTGAAATGCTTTATTAATTTTTGTGATATATTATTAGTATAAATTTAAAATGTATAGATAAAAAGCATTTTAAAGGAGGATAAGCATATGAAGACAATAGAAGTAGTAGCAGCAGTAATAAAAGATAATGATAGAATATTTATTACACGTAGAGGATACGGTGACTTTGTTGATATGTGGGAATTTCCTGGAGGGAAAATAGAAATTGGTGAATCAAAAGAAGAAGCACTTATTCGTGAGATAAAGGAAGAATTAGAATTAGATATAAAAATATCAGATTTTTTAACCACAGTAGAGTATGGTTATCCTAGTTTCCATCTTATTATGCATTGTTTTATTTGCAAAATTTCTGGTGGAAAATTAAATCTAAATGCTCATAATGATGCTAAGTGGATTACCTTTGATGAATTAGATGGTGAAAATTGGATTCCAGCGGATGTTTTAGTTATTGATGCTCTGAAGAATATGTAAGAAAAAGGACTTAGCAAATTAAATTACTTTGCTAAGTCATTTTACTTTATGAAGTAATGTATTCATAAATATCTTCTCTTACAGGTGTAATTAATTGATATTTAATTTCTACAGCTGTTTTATTAGTGTTTTTCATAATGAATTGGACAGGTGAAATGGTCCCTATGTCAAGG
>NZ_DGRF01000026.1:0-25671 GCF_002390995.1 Clostridium sp. UBA4395 | reverse complement strand
AAGTGAAAGTGCACTATTATAGAATATATTTAAAATTTTATTGCAAGTTTCTTAATATGAAGGTATAATTTGTTTGCAAAGAATACATAGTTTTGATAAAATATCATTGTTAATGTAAATGTAAGTAATTATAATTATTAAATTAGGTAATTAATTTATTACTAAAATTTAGTATGCATATTAATAACTACATAAGGTATTAAAGTGCTTTAAATAGGTTATAATAATTTTATTAACAAAGGCTATTATATATTGGGAGGTTACATTATGATATCAGCTGGAGATTTAAGAAAAGGAACAACTTTTGAAGATGGTGGACAAGTTTACACTGTTGTAGAATTTTTACATGTTAAACCAGGTAAGGGTGCTGCCTTCGTTAGAACTAAATTAAAAAATGCTATAACTGGAGCGGTTACAGAAACAACTTTCAACCCAACTGCTAAATTCCAAGAAGCAGTAATAGAGAGAAAAGAAATGCAGTATCTTTATTCTGATGGAGAGTTGTACTACTTCATGGATCAAGAAACTTTCGAGCAAATTCCTTTAAACTACGATAAAGTAGAAGAAGCTATAAAGTTCTTAAAAGAAAATATGTTTGCAATAATTAAATTCTACAAGGGTGAAGCTTTCTCAGTAGAAGCTCCAAACTTCGTTGAACTATTAATTACAAACACTGAACCAGCAGTTAAAGGAAATACTGCAACTAATGTGTTAAAACCAGCTACAGTAGAAACAGGGGCAATAGTTCCAGTTCCTCTATTTGTAAATGAGGGAGACACAATTAGAGTTGATACTAGATCAGGAGAATATATGGAAAGAGTTTAGTCCATATTGAGCTAGCTTTCATAATTGAAGGCTAGTTTTTATTTGCTCTATAAATACATATTTAATAGGTTGCAGAGATATATGAAAACATGCTGTTTTTAATAAGTGCTTCATATAATGAAATATTATATTTCGTTATATGAAGCACTTATTTTTTTTGTGAAAAATAAAAAAATAAAAATATTATAGTAATAATTATCTATGGAAGGTAATAACAATTAAGTAAGAAAGGGTGAGTTGCATGATTACTAAAGATGTTTTGGATATACTATCTCCTTCTATTAGAACTGAAGTTATAAACTATGACCATAGTGGAAAACTACAAGAAATTAGATTAAAAGTTAACAAACCGCTTATATTTATAAGCAATAATAAGGAGATAAGAACAAGTTATAATACAAAATTAGAGGACATAAAGATAATTATTCAAAAGATAAGTAGCTACTCCATATACGCCTTTGAGGAAGAAATCAAACAAGGATATATAACTATTCAAGGTGGTCACAGAGTTGGAATTTGTGGTACCTGTGTTTTAGAAGAAAACTCTCTTAAGACTATAAAACACATATCTTCAATTAATATACGTATTGCTAGAGAGGTAAAGGGATGTAGTGATGGAATCTTACCTTTTATTATTAAAGATAATTCTATATTAAACACTATAATAATATCTCCACCTAAATGTGGGAAAACAACTATATTAAGAGATTTATCAAGGGAGATATCTAATGGATTATCAAGATATGGGTTAAGTGGCAAAAACGTAGCTATTATTGATGAAAGAAGTGAAATTGGAGCATGTTATAGAGGGGCTCCTCAAATGGATGTAGGCATTAGGACAGATATATTGGATAACTGCCCGAAAAGTCAAGGAATAATCATGGCCATTAGAAGTATGGCTCCTCATCTTATAGTATGTGACGAAATAGGTACTTATAAAGATATGGAGAGTATTGTGGCAGCATTAAATTCAGGTGTAAATGTAATAACCACTATCCATGGATTTAGTGAAAAGGATCTCTATAATAGACCAGTATTCAAAGAAATTTTAGAAAATAAAGTTTTTCAAAGAGCTGTAATTTTAAGTAATAAGTGTGGCATTGCAACCATAGAATATATATATGATTTTACAAAAGGTGAGAAAGTAAGGGGGTGGTAATAAATGATAAAAGTAATAGGTTTTATTCTTATAGTAGTTTCATCTACTATTTTAGGATTTTCTTATGGAGAAAAATTTAAAAAAAGAGTTAGGGAGTTAAAGGAATTTCAGCGAGGCGTATATGTATTAAAGAATGAAATAAATTTTACCCATGCATTACTTCCAGAGGCTCTTAATAAGGTATATGAAAAATGTGAAGAACCCATAGCTGGAATTTTTAAGGAAGCGTCAGAATTAATTATTAGCAGCGAAGAATGTGATGTAAATAGTTGTTTTATTCATAGCCTAGATAAAAGAGTGGACAAATTATCCTTAACTAAAGATGACCTAGGTATATTTTTAGATTTTACTAAAAGTTTAGGTGAAATGGATATAGAAGGACATAATGATATGTTTGCACTAACTCTAGAAAATTTGGGAAAAGCAATTAACAATGCCGAATATAACATTGATAAAAACGTGAAGATGTATAGATACCTGGGGTTTTCCTTCGGTGCCATGATAGGAATTATTTTAATGTAAGGAGGCGTGTGGATTTTGTTAGATATAAGTATAATAATAAAAATTGGTATAGTTGGAATTGTAATGATAGTTTTAGATAAGGTTTTAGATAGTGGAGGGAAAAAGGAATATGCAGTTATTAGTAATTTAGCAGGAATAGTAATAATACTAATATTAGTGATTAGCTTGGTTTCAAAGTTATTCAATGCAATACAAACTTTATTTTACTTTTAGGAGGAAACTATGGATATTATCAAAATAGTATCCTTTGCACTAATAACTCTTCTTATTGTGATAATGGTAAAAAGGGAAAGACCAGATATTGCACTTTTAATTAGCTTAATAGCAGGCATAATAGTATTTATGTTTTTAGTTAGCAAGCTAACTATAATAGTAAATTTCCTTCAAACCTTATCTAATAAAGCTAATATAGACATAGTGTACTTGGATACAGTATTTAAAATTTTAGGTATTGCATATTTATCATCCTTTTGTAGTGAAATTTGCAGGGATGCTGGTGAGAGTAGCATTGCATCAAAGGTTGAATTTGCTGGTAAAATATTAATTCTTACTCTTGCAATACCAATACTAATGGCTGTAATGCAAACAATATTAAAGATAATGTAGGTGTAAATATGAAGAAAAGTATATTTGTTTTAATAGTTATGATCATATTTTTAATTCCTATAAAAGCTTATGGTAGTGATGAAGTAAATATAGATGATGAGCAAATGAGCAAAATAAATGGACTATATGATTATATAAGTAATCTGGATACTGGAACTGAATTACTAAAGGATATGTCGCCTAAGGAATTTGTACAAAGTTATATGAAAGATGGACAAGGCTCCTTAGAAAGAAAAGAAATATTAAAGATGGCTTTGGGATACTTATTTAAAGAAATAGTAGTATCTTTTAAAATAATAGGACAACTTATCATAATAGCTATAGTTTGTGCATTATTAAATAATCTTCAAAATGCCTTTAGCAATGAAAAGTTGTGTAATGTAGCATATTTTGCTTGCTTCTCTGTGATGATTATACTGATTGCTCGAGGATTTTATATAGGAGTGGAATTAACCCAACAGGTTATAAATAGTATAAGTGATTTTATGGTAGCGCTAATGCCGGTGCTTATAATGTTACTGGCAAGTGTAGGAAGTGTAAGTCAAGCTGTGGTAATGGACCCCATTATTATGGGTGTATGCACCTTAGGAACTAAGCTTTATTCTTCTATAATCATACCTATAATTTGTATGAGTTTTGTCCTAGACTTTGTAAATAACATATCTAATGAATATAACGTTAAGAATTTGACTAGTTTACTTAAAAAGTTTGCTCTATGGGTTCAAGGTATTTTTCTAACAATTTTCGTTGGGATTATAACAATTAGGGGAATTGTAGGAAATAGTTTTGATGTGGTGACCACAAAAACAGCTAAATTTGCCATGGACAGTTTTATACCTGTAGTAGGTAAAACTTTATCTGATGCCTTTGCAACAGTAGCCAGCTACACCTTACTTTTGAAAAACTCAGTTAGTCTATTAGGTGTAGTAATTCTTATATCTATAATTTTACTTCCTATAATAAAGATTTTTGTTATGGGATTCATGTATAAACTAACTTCTGCATTATTGCAACCAGTAAGTGATAATAAAGTAACTAATATTATAGATGCTGCAGGAGGATCTTTGATGCTACTTGGTTCTTGTATTATATGTGTCAGTGTAATGTTTTTTATAATGATTACTATAATAGCTGCTACAGGTAAAGGATTTATTCTAATGTAGATATTAGATTAATTTATGTTAAAAGTAGGTGATGAAGTGATAGAAGCTTTAGGAAAGTGGATAATAACCATATGTGTGGCGATATTTTTTTCTACAGCAGTACAAATGATATTACCAGATAATTCATTAAAAAAGTATTGTAATTTTGTTCTTGGGTTAATTGTTTTTGTAGTTATATTAAGTCCTATTTTAAAAATATTTAATGAGGAGCTACAAGTGAACAAAATAATTGAAGAATCTGCAGACTTAGTATTCAATGATAAAGGTGAGAGAAATTATGAAGAATATAGACACGCTAATATAAATAGTACATTAGAAAGGTTTAAAAGCAATTTAGAAAAACAATGTGTAGCTGATTTAGAGAAAAATTTTAAGGGAGATCGGTATAGTGCCAAGGTAGATGCAGCTTATGACAATGAAAATAGCATTTTTCTTATTGAAAGAATTGAGATAGGAATTAATGATGGTTCAGTGGAAAGGGTAAAAAAGGTACAAATCGGTGATGAGTCAGTTCAGGTAGACAATCAAGATTCTTCAACAGATAAAAAATCAATGGAGGTTAGAAATTTTATTAGCTCTACTTACGATATAGATGAGGAAAATATATATGTATACAAACTTAATAATAATTAAACATAAATTTTATATAGAAGTTTGGGGGGATAAAAGTGTCAAATAATCTTAAAAAAATATTTGAAGATGTTTTTAAGGGAAAAGGAGGTGAGAGCAAACAGCAAGATAAAGATTCTAAAACTACTATAGGAGAAAGTGGTAAAAAGCCCAAGGTGATAAATTCTAATCTATTAACAAATTTAGCCATAGTATTTTTAGTTGGAGTTCTATTATTAATAGTAGGAAGTATGTTTACAAAGGACAATAGTCCAAAGGGAAGTGACAGTGGAACTGCTAATGTAGTGGCAATAGGTGGTGATGAAATACAAAAGAATACAGATACTACATCTTCAGCTGTAGATAAGGCTTATAAGGAGAAGATGCAACAAGAATTAATTAGTTTATTAGAGAAAATAGAAGGTGTAGGTAAAGTCCATTCTATGATTTACTTCGCAAGTGGACAAGAACAGGTACCAGTATTTAATGAAGAAACTTCAACTAGTGTTACTAGTGAAAAGGACAATGGTGGGGGACAAAGGGAGATAACACAAGAAAATGGTGGGAGTACAGTAGTTATGGAAAATAAGGAAAATCAACAACAACCCTTTATAACAAAAACTTATAATCCAACCATTACAGGTATTTGTGTAGTAGCTGAAGGAGCTGGGGATTCAGTGACAGAATTAAGGATACGTCAAGCTGTAATTAAATTATTTGGTCTTTCAGATGATAAAGTACAGGTATATCCTATGAAAAAGTAGCATATAAATGTGATATAAATAAAAAATTCGGGGGGAACTATAATGAATAAAAAACAAACTATAATTATTTCTTCACTAGTAGTATTAATTTTATTTGCAGGTTATTTAGCGACTCAAGTAAATGGACCACTTTATGTAAGTGATACAAAGGGAAATGATGGAACTACAATTAGTGCATCAACTAATGCAAATTATTTTACAGAAGCAAGATTACAACGTGATAACAATGCCACTAAAACTCTTCAAACTTTAAAGGCTTTATTAGATGATGAAAATACTCCACAAGATCAAAAGGCAGAGGCTGCTGATGAATATAAGAATTTAGCACTTCAATCTGATAAAGAAGTTAAAATTGAATTAGCACTTAAAGCTCAAGGATTTGAAGAAGCCCTTTGTACTTTAGATAAGGAAAAGGCTACAGTGGTAGTTAAACATGAAGGGGAGCTTTCAGACCAACAAGTTAGACAAATTAAAGATGTAGTTATGAGTAAAGCTGATATAAAAGATATAGAAATAAAAGTAGCTGAATAACTAAACATATTTTGTTTTAAAAACAGTAGAGTAAAAATCTGCTGTTTTTAATATATTTGAAGGGTAATATTTATAAAAGTGGGTAATATAAAAATAATGAGTATTTCTATTATAAAATTTGTAAAAGAAATTGTTATCTGATATAATATGAATATTATTAATCACACTGGTAAGGGGGTAGTGAATTATGGAAGAAAATATATTAAATGAAGTTCCTACAGAGGAAGAAGTTGGTATAGTAAGAATATCTGACGAAGTTATTGGTGTAATAGCTAGTCTTGCAGCATCGGAAATAGAAGGTGTTGCAGGTATGAGTGCTGGATTAGTAGAAGATATAAGTAAAAAGCTCACTGGTAAAAAGAATATATCAAAGGGCGTTAAAGTAACTATGGATAACGATTCTGCAGTAATAGATTTACATATGTCCGTGGAGTATGGTATAAAGATACCGGATATGTGTTTAAAGGTGCAGAAAAATGTTAAGAACACTGTTGAAACTATGACAGGTTTAAATGTATCATTAGTTAATATTAACGTGCAGAATATTATATTTCCTAAGATGAACAAAGAAGAGGAAATAGAGTAATTTTAAACACCCTCTAGTGAAGAGGGTGTTTCCATGTGTAAAATTAACTTATCCATGTCATGATGTGGAGTTTAATTTCAATTTTAAAAACATAATATTAATAAGATGATATAAGGAACTTATACATAAGAAACTCCCATTTAAGTGGTTCTATATAGATAATTCATTTATAAAAAGTTACAAAAAACTTATTAGGAAAAATAACAAACAAGAGATATTTTATGGAGGTATATATATGAATAGAAGAAAAAGTAGAGAGATAGCAACTAGGTTAATATTTGAAATGTCAATTAACAAGGAGAGTTATGTAGACATTATTGAAAATTTTCGCGAAAATACAGAGGAAAAAATAGAGGATATAGACTTTGAATATGTAATAAGAGTATTAAGGGGAGTATCTGAAAATGAAGCTCAAATTAATGAAACTATTACTAAGTATCTAGTAAAATGGAAATTAGAAAGATTACCAAAGATGAACTTAGCTATACTGAAAATGGCAACTTATGAAATCTTATTTGATGAAGATATTCCAAACAAAGTTACTATTAATGAAGCTATAGAACTTGCAAAGAGGTATGGAGATGATAATGCACCATCATTTATAAATGGGGTGTTAAATAATTTAATTAAAAAGTAGGTGTATTTATGGGAACAAAATTAAGTGGAAAAGACTTGGCAGTTCAACATAAAAGCGAAATTAAAGAATTAATTGCAAGCAGAGTAGGAAAAGGAAAAAGACCTCCAAGGCTAGTATCAATAATTGTTGGTGAAGATGGAGGATCAATTTCATATACTCGAGGACAAAAAAAGGTAAGTGAGGAGCTAGGAATATTGTATGAAACAAAAATGTTTTCAGAAAATATTTCTGAAGATAAGCTTATTGATGAAATTAAAGAGTTAAATGAAGATAATTTTGTTGATGGAATAATAATTCAATTACCGCTTCCAAAAGCATTAAATGAAGAAAGAGTTTTAGATGCTGTTGATGTAGAAAAGGATGTAGATGGACTTACAGATTTTAATATAGGAAAGATGTATAAAGATAAAAACTCTTTCATGCCATGTACAGCTAGGAGTGTTCTTGAACTTATTAAATCTCAAGTAGATATAAAGGGAAAAGAAGCAGTTATAATTGGACGAAGCAACATAGTTGGAAAGCCAGCAGCTTTTTTACTTCTTAAAGAAAATGCTACTATTACTATATGTCATTCAAAAACTATAGATATAGAAAGTGTTTGTAAAAAAGCAGATATTTTAGTTTCTGCCATAGGAAAACCTGGCTTTGTAACTAAAGATTTTGTTAAAGAGGGAGCCATAGTTATAGATGTAGGAACTACTATGGTGGAAGGTAAGGTCAAAGGCGATGTAAACTTTGAAGAAGTAATAGAAGTGGCTAGTTTAGTAACTCCAGTACCTGGTGGAGTAGGTGCTATGACAACAACTATGCTTATGAAGAATACCTGTGAGGCATGGTTAAAAAATGTACAGTAAAATTTTAACAGTGACAGCAGTAAATAGCTATATAAAGAAAGTAATAGATAATGATTTTATCCTTAAAAATTCTAATATCAAAGGAGAATTATCTAATGTAAAAATCCATAGCAGTGGTCATATATACTTTTCATTAAAGGATAATTTTACCAAGATTAAATGTGTAATGTTCAAGACAAGAGCCATGAATTTAACATTTATACCTAAGGATGGAATGAATGTAGTAGTATCTGGGAATATATCTATCTATGAGAAAGAAGGAACCTACCAACTTTACTGTAACACTATGGAGGTAGAAGGGGAAGGAGAACTCTTTATTGCATTTAATTTATTAAAAGAAAAGTTAGAGAAAGAAGGACTTTTTGATAATAATTTTAAAAAGGCAATTCCATCTATGCCAAGAAGAATAGGAGTAATTACTTCACCTACTGGTGCAGCAGTAAGGGATATAATTAAAGTAGCAACTAGACGAAACCTAAACATTGATATTTTAATATATCCATCCTTAGTTCAAGGAATTAATGCTAGCAGAGATATAGCTGCTGGTATAAAAGCTCTTAATAATATTGAGGATGTAGATGTGATAATTTTAGCTAGAGGTGGTGGCTCAATCGAAGAGTTATGGGCCTTTAACGAGGAAGAGGTAGCTAGGGCTATTAAAGCCTCTAAAATTCCTATTATTACAGGAGTGGGACATGAAACAGATTTTACAATAGCTGACTTTACAGCTGATTTAAGGGCAGCCACTCCTTCCCATGCTGCTGAAATTGCAGTATACAGCTTAGAGGGTTTTAAGGAAAAATTAAATGGATTAAGAGAAGAAATAAAATATGCTATAAATAAAAATATTAATGAGAAATTTAATATTCTTAATAATATGTTTAATAGATTATTGTTATATAGCCCTGAGAATTATGTGGTAAATCAATATGATAAGTTAGATAATCTAAAAAGTAAACTAATGTTTACTATGGAATTAAGGCTTCAAGAAGAAAGAAATAGATTAAAGGTTATAAGCCATAGATTAATTGGAAATAACCCATTAAACATATTAGATAAGGGGTATAGCATTATAAAAAGTCCAGACAATCAGCCTATAGAATCTTTAGAAAAATTGAAAGAGTATGAAGTTGTAGGAATTACCATGAAAGATGGTCATGGACTATTTAAAATAGAACAGGTGGAGGAATAACATGGCTAAGAAAAAAGAAACTTATGAGAGTAAGGTTCTCAAGTTAGAGGAAATATTGCTTGAAATGGAAAATAGAGAAGTTACTTTAGATGAGGCTATTTGTAAATATGAAGAGGGAATGAAGCTTTATAGTGATTTATATAAGACTCTTCAAGAAGCAGAAGGAAAAATAAAGATATTGACAGATAAAGGTGAAGAAGATTTTCATCAGGAAGATTAATTGTATTTTGTGAGGGATTAAATATGAATATTAATATCTATAAGGAAAAAATAGAAAGTTGGATGGAAAACTATTTTAAAACTAAAGATGTTGGTGATAGTTCCATGTTAGAACCTATAATATATAGCTTAAAGGTTGGGGGTAAAAGAATAAGACCTATTCTTATGATTTGTACTTATAATATGTATAATAATATTATAGATGAAATCCTTCCTTTTGCTGCGTCTATGGAGATGATACACACCTATTCATTAATACACGATGATCTTCCATGTATGGATGATGATGATTTAAGAAGAGGTAAACCAACAAACCATAAGGTTTATGGAGAAGCTATGGCTACCTTAGCTGGAGATAGTTTACTAAATGAGGCTATGAATGTAATGTTTTCACAATGTCTAAGTGGGGAATTGAAAAAAATTAGAGCATCAGCTATTATTTCAAAGTCATCAGGTATAGATGGTATGATAAAGGGTCAAATTATAGATATAAGAAGTGAAGGTCAAAAAATAAATGAAGAAATTCTTTTAGAGATGCACAAAAATAAAACAGGTCAGCTAATATCAGCTTCTATTATTGCAGGGGCTACAATGGGAGAGGCTCCAGAAAAAGATTTGGAAACTCTTAAATCTTTTGGAGAAAAACTAGGTCTTGCATTCCAAATTAAAGATGATATTTTAGATGTTGAAGGAGATTCGAAATTACTAGGTAAAACTCAAAGTGATGGAGAAAATGATAAAGTGAATTTTATTACCATGTATGGAATTAATAAGTGTAAAGAGTTTTGTAACAATTTAACTCAAGAATGCTATGAGCTTTTAAATAGCATAGAAAGAGATACAAAAGAACTAGAAGATATAACTAAGTTTTTGTTGGAGAGAGAATACTAATCTACTAAAACAAATGATTCTAAGTACATTTAACTTTATCCGATACTACCAGCTCTAATACTCCCATCTTTTTCAAATTGGGAGTTAAGAGCTGGTACGTCCATGCATAACGATTTCTCCTAAAGGACAACGAATTCTAAGTATCAAATTAATTGACACTTAGAATTCTGTTAGTAAGTTTCAAGGAAGTTAAGAAATCTGTTAATAAAAAAAGTAATGTCAATTAATTATAGTTATGCTATAATTAATTTAATGAGGTGGTGCAGTATTCTAGTCAGGTAAGTACTTTTGAGGACGGGGCTAAAAATCCGTTGAAGGGCACATCGATGAAGTTCCTTGTGCTGGCCTGTAACGCCCAGTTGTGGGCTTGTGCTGGGAGTAAGGTTGTGGGGCGACCGCAAAGGCATGCGACATCGACCCTACAATCGTGGAGACCAATGTTTGTGCTTTGGGAGAGATACCCACGGTACGGCACTGGATTAAACCTGCATTGTGGTAAACGAGCTATGTGCAGAGTAGCCTGCCTTGAGTGAGGTGGGTGGAGGTGAGAACAAATCTTGTTACCCCGGCCAGGGTAATGGGGCTATTGCTTGCTAAAACCCATGTTGCAAAAGAGGATAAGAGAGTACCTAACTGTCGAGGAAATCTCCTAGACTGTTCCATGTGAAGCATATTAAGGATTGCAGTGTGGACTAAGTGGTAATCTAGCCCTGTAGTTGGAAACACTATAGATAGAGCATTAAAGGGAAACCGTCAAGATGGCGACATCTTGATTACTCTATGGGAAATCCTGCTAGACCTAAGCCGCAAATTTTACTTAGTATGCTACCACCTTTATCTATTTTTGGAGGGTAAAATTGGAAAGCGATAGTAGTAGGCGGAATAAAAAAGCCAAAAACAAAGAATGTAAGAAAAAAAATACAAAAGAAGCATTATGGATAACTAAAATTACAATTTATACTATAATTATTAGTGGAACTGCTTCACTTTTATCAGAATCTACACTTCCAAGGGTTAATGCTTCCTTAGCGTTTACCATATTAGTGTTGATTATTTTTTTAGGCGTAATTTTTGATGTGATAGGTACAGCGGTTACGGCAGCAAATGAAATTCCATTTCATGCCATGGCCGCAAAGAAGATAAAAGAAGCAAAAATAGCAGTGAAGATGATAAGAAATGCAAGTAAGGTTTCAAACTTTTGTAACGACGTGGTAGGAGATGTGTGTGGTATTATAAGTGGAGCTGTAGGTGTAGTAATAGTAGCAAAAATATTGCAACTTTACCCTTATGGTTCTGAAATATTAATAGCATCTGGTATTAGTGCAATGATAGCAGGAGCCACTGTTGGTGGAAAAGCAATAGGAAAAAAATTCGCAATTACAAATAGTAATAATATATTATATGCAGTTGCAAAAGTAATATATTTTATAAAACGAGGTTAAGGTAAATGTCAAAGTATTTAGATAGATATGAAGATTTTAATGAAATAAGAAACATGAAGATAAATGAATTGGAAGAATTTGCAGAAGAAATACGTCAATTTCTGATCACTCAAGTCTCCAAGACGGGAGGACACTTATCATCTAATTTAGGTGTAGTTGAATTGACTATGAGTTTATTTAACGTATTTGATTTTAACAAGGATAAGATAATTTGGGATGTAGGACATCAATCTTATGTTCATAAAATATTAACAGGACGTAAAGAAAAATTTGATACCCTTAGACAATATAAAGGTCTTAGTGGATTTCCCAAAACAGAAGAAAGTAAGTATGATATGTTCAATACAGGACATAGTAGTACATCTATATCGGCAGCGGCAGGGATGGCAAGGGCTAGAGACATAAAAAATGAGAAACATGATGTGGTAGCTGTAATTGGAGATGGAGCCCTTACTGGCGGAATGGCTATGGAGGCTTTAAATGATATAGGATATAATAAAACTAAGATGATAGTAGTATTAAATGATAATCAAATGTCTATTTCACCAAATGTTGGAGGAATATCCACATATCTAAATGACTTAAGGATGGGAAATGCTTATAATAGAGTTAAAAGTGATGTAAATGCTACTTTGGAGAAGATACCAAAGGTAGGAAAAAGTATGATTAATTCTATAAATAAGATGAAGGATTCTGTAAAGCAACTTATGGTTCCTGGAATGCTTTTTGAAAATATGGGTTTAAAATATTATGGACCAATAGATGGCCATGATATAAAAGAAATGAGTAAGGTACTAAAAAAAGCTCAACAGGTAGAAGGCCCAGTAATTATTCATGTAATAACTAAAAAAGGTAAAGGCTATGAGTATGCAGAGGAGTTTCCAGATAAATTTCATGGAGTAGGACCTTTTAATTGTGAAAATGGACAGCAACCTTCAAAGGCCAGCAAATCCTATTCAGAAATTTTTGGTGATACTATGGTAAAATTGGCAGAAAAAAACAGAAAATTAGTAGCTATAACTGCAGCTATGCCAGAGGGAACAGGACTTGAGGGGTTTTCTAAGGAATTCCCAAAGAGATTTTTTGACGTAGGTATAGCAGAGCAACATGCGGTAACCATGGCAGCAGGTATGGCATCACAAGGATTAAAGCCTGTATTTGCAGTGTATTCTACTTTTCTTCAAAGAGCCTATGATCAAGTTATTCATGATGTAGCAATACAAAAATTGCCGGTAGTAATTGCTATAGATAGAGCGGGTATTGTAGGTCAAGATGGAGAAACTCACCAAGGGGTATTTGATTTATCTTACTTAACACACATACCAGATATGACAATAATGAGTCCTAAATGTACTGAAGAGTTAAGGTATATGCTACAGTTTGCAGTTACACAAAACTATCCTATAGCTATAAGATATCCAAGGGGTGGAGACTTATCTAATATTAAACTTTCGCCTATGACTTTCTTTAGAAAAGGTAAGTGGGAAGTTTTAGGTAATAAATCTGGAAAAGTGGCAATAATAGCAGTAGGTAAAATGGTTCAAAATGTAATTGTTGCTGAAGAAATGTTAAAGGAGAAAAATATAGATTGTACAATAGTAAATAGCTGTTTTGTAAAACCTATAGACACTGAATTGATAAAAGAACTAGTACAGTCAGGATATGATTTAGTTACTGTAGAAGATAATATGATATCTGGTGGTCTTGGAAGTGAGATATTAGAGTATTTAAATAGGGAAGGGTTACTTAAGAATAATATTTTAACATTAGGATTTAAGGATAAATTTATACAGCATGGAGATGTTAATATATTATATAATCTTAACAAACTAGACCCAGAAGGAATTTGTAGTAGTGTAGAGGAATTTTTAACTAAGGAGTAAGCATGTTAAAGGAAAGAGTTAGATTAGATTTATTAGTAGTAAAAAAGCAATTAGCAATTTCTCGTGAAAAAGCTAGAGAATATATTTTATCTGGAAAAATATATGTCAATGGAAAAGTAGAAAGAAAATGCGGGCTAAAAGTTGAAGAAACTGCTGAAGTCGAAATGTGTGGGGAAGTAATTCCCTATGTAAGTAGAGGTGGACTTAAATTAGAAAAAGCCCTTAAAGATTTTAATATAAATCTTAAAGGGCTTAAATGCTTAGATATAGGAGCATCTACTGGAGGATTTACAGAATGTATGCTTACTAGTGGAGCCATTAAGGTATATGCAATAGATGTAGGTAAAGATCAATTGGCAGACAAACTTAAAGGGGATAAAAGAGTTGTTTCTATGGAAAGCACAAATGTAAGAAATCTTACAATAGAACAAATTGGTGAATCCTGTGATTTTGCATCTATAGATGTATCTTTTATTTCATTAGATAAAGTAATACCTCATGTTATTCCACTTTTGAAGGACATGGGAGAAGTGGTAGCACTTATAAAACCTCAGTTTGAAGCTGGTAGAGGAAAAGTTTCTAAAAAAGGGGTAGTAAGGGATAGTAAAATCCATGAAGAGGTTATTTTAAATGTAGTAACTTTTTTGAAGGAGAGTCACATTAATATATTAAATTTAACTTATTCAGGCATTAAGGGTCCTAATGGAAATATAGAATATCTGATTAATTTTACTAAAGATTTTAATAGAATTGGAAATTTTAACAGCAATAGTATAGGAAACATTGTAAAAAATGCTCATGAAAAACTTACTGTGGAGGATATATGAAGAGTATAGGTATTAACATCAATTCATCTAAAGATAAGAAGAATACAATACTAAACTATGTTCATGATCTAATAAAGGAAGAATTTCCTGAAAGTGAATTACATATATTTAAAGATGCTGAGGGATTGGAGCTAGAAGAAAACAAAAAATTAGATTTACTCGTTACCTTAGGTGGGGATGGAACTATCTTAAGAGCAGCAAGAAAGATATATAAATATGGAGTACCAATTCTTGGAGTTAATATAGGCCATTTAGGTTTTTTAACTAGTGTAGAACTAACAGAAGTTAGTGAAGCTATTAAAAAACTTAAAAATAATGAATTTAAAATCATGGAAAGAATGATGATAAAGGTTACTATTCCTAAAAAAGATGGTGAAAATGTCCATGTAGCTTTAAATGATATAGTTATAACCAAGGGGATTTTAAGCAGAATGTTGACTTATAATATATTTGTAGATGGAAGCTTTTATAGTAGCTATAAATCTGATGGGTTAATAGTATCTACCCCTACAGGATCTACAGCCTATTCTTTATCAGCAGGGGGTCCAATAATCTATCCAACTATGGAGCTAATAAGTTTAACTCCTATTTGTCCTATATCTAATGGAGTAAAGACGATTATTTTAGATCCTCATAATAAGATAAGAATAATATTAAATACTAATGAAGATAACGTATTCTTAACCTGTGATGGGCATTTAGAATTAGAATCAGATAAATACAATGAGATGATAATTGAAACAATTGAAGATAAGTGTAAGATTGTTCAATTTAAGGATTATGATTATTTTAAAATATTAAGAACAAAAATAATTTCAAGATCTATGGATTGTGAGGAGAAAATATATGAAAGAAAATCGCCATAGTATAATATTGGATATAATAAAAAATGAAGATATTGAAACTCAAGAAGATTTAGCTGATAGATTAAGAGCTAAAAATATAAATGTAACTCAGGCAACTGTATCTAGAGATATAAAGGAATTAAACTTAATTAAAACATTATCTCATACAGGAAGATACAAGTATGCACAGGTGAATTCAAATAACAACTCAACTATTAGTGCATTGGCATACATATTTTCAAATACAGCTATATCTGTTGAAAAAGTAGATAAAATTTTGGTTGTTAGAACAATTACAGCATCAGCTCAAGTTGCAGCTGAAGCAATTGACTCTTTTAAATTAGAAGGGATTGCAGGAACAATAGCTGGAGATAATACTATTTTTATATTGGTAAGGACTGACGAAAAAGCCGAGGAACTTAAATTAGAAATAGAAAAATTAATAAAGTAAATGAGGAATGGTATAAATGCTTTTACAACTTAATATTATGAACTTTGCTCTTATAGAAAAACTATCCATAGATTTTTCTAAGGGATTTAATGTTTTATCAGGAGAAACAGGAGCAGGTAAATCTATATTAATTGATGCTATTAGCTTTGTTCTTGGAGGTAAATTTAATAAGAATTTAATAAGGGTAGGAGAAGATAAAACTGTAGTAGAAGCAGTTTTTTCTATTGAAAATCAAAGAACTAAGGCTATTTTAGAAGAATTAGATATTAGTGATGAGGGAATAGTAATACTCAGTAGGGAGAGCTTTCACTCAGGTAAAACCATAGCAAAAGTAAATAATAAAACCTTATTGCTATCTAAAATAAAGCAGGTTAGTGAAACTTTAATTGATATTCATGGTCAACATGAAAATCAAAATTTATTAGATAGTTCAAAGCACATAAATTATGTAGACTCATTTGGCCAAGATTTATTGGTGAATAAGCTTGAAGAATACGATAAATTTTATTTAAAATATGGTGAAGTTGAAGAAAAAATAAATAGACTTCAAGGAAACAATG
Organism: Clostridium sp. UBA4395; assembly: GCF_002390995.1. Taxonomy (NCBI): domain Bacteria; kingdom Bacillati; phylum Bacillota; class Clostridia; order Eubacteriales; family Clostridiaceae; genus Clostridium; species Clostridium sp. UBA4395. The sequence continues at coordinate 9,105 of NZ_DGRF01000026.1, read as the reverse complement.
GAGAAAGAGAGAAAAAAATAGATTTTCTAAAGTTTCAAATAGATGAAATTAATAGTATAAAACCTAAAATAGGTGAAGATGAAGAGTTATCAAAGAAATTTAATATGTTATCTAATGGAGAAAAAATCAAAAAGGCGTTAGAAAAAAGTTATATGCTACTTAAAGAGAATGATGAAAGTAGGATTTCTATTATAGATTCCTTAATGTATGTTATTAGAGAACTTAAGTCTATTGAAGCTCATCATGAAGAAGTTAAATCCATAGTAGATTCTCTGGAGGAATCATATTACTTGTTAGAGGATAATACTAGAACTCTTAGTGACTTAAAGGATAATACAGACTATGATATAGGTGAATTGGAATTTATAAATTCTAGAATGTATCAATTATCTGCTTGTAAAAAGAAATATGGACCTACTTTAGAAGATGTACTAGTGTATAAAAATAATATAGAAGAACAATATTTCGAATTAATAAACAGTGGAGAGATTATAGAAGAATTATTAAAACAAAAGAAAAAGTTATATGAAAAATTAGAAGGAATAGCACAGGAATTACATAATTTAAGATTAGAAATAAGTGAAGTACTAGAAAAAGAAATAAAAAAAGAATTAGATTATGTAGGTCTTGAAAAAAGTAGATTTAAAATAGAGGTAGCATATACAGATAATCTTAATTATAAAGGTAGAGACAAGATACAGTTCAAAATTTCCACTAACCCTGGACAGCCATTACAGCCTTTAGAAGAAGTGGTTTCGGGTGGAGAATTATCAAGGATTATGCTAGCACTTAAAACTGTGTTTGTAGATAAAGACCAAATTCCATCTGTAATATTTGACGAGGTAGATACTGGAATAAGTGGTAGGATAGCTCAAAGAGTAGGAGAAAAAATGGTGCTTATTTCTGAAGCTCATCAAGTATTTTGTATAACTCATTTACCTCAAATTGCAGCACTAGCAGATGTGAATTATTTAATTGAAAAAAACAGCGATGAAGTAAATACGTTTACAAAAGTTAAGAAGCTGAAGGATGATGAAGTGGAACAAGAAGTAGCTAGAATAATTGGTGGTAGCGAAGTTACGGCTATAACTATTGAAAATGCACGAGAAATGATTTCAAAGGCAAAAGAAATAAAAAGTGATTTAAGGCGATAAACAGAGTTCTTAGATTTTATTATAAATTTTAAAAAATAAAAATTAAAATGTGAATATATACTATAAAAATGTTTAACACTATAAACTAAGTATAACTTTAGTTTATAGTGTTTTATTTTCATGTTCTAAAAAATTCAATTAGGAAATCTTTTTGGGTTTAAAAGAAAAAGAACTCTAACATAAAAATTTCTCATAGGGGAAAATTAAAGTTAAACATTCTTTACAGGAGGTAAAGCATTATGAAAAAATTTAGTAATATTTTATTCTTGATATTTACTACAACCTTCATACTAATATCTATAAATTGCTATACTGATATAATTAATAGATATTTTAATGAAGCAGTGCCTTCAATAAATAATTATTCAAGTGATGTGGACTATAAATTAAATTTTTCAGAAGCTACTAGTCTAAAAAAGGTTAATTATGCTAAAACCTCCGACATAATGGTTTATCCAGGAGGAAAACCTTTAGGAATTAAAATTAATACAAAAGGAGCCCTTGTTATTGCTTTGTCAGATATTGAGGTAGATGGTAATAAGGTTCAAAGCCCAGCTGCTATTTCTGGAATAGCTATAGGAGATAGTATTACAAAAATTAATAATGAAACAATAAAAAGTGCCGAAGATATAGCTACTTATGTGAATAGAGCCAAGGGAGAGCAAGTTAAAATTACAGTAAATAGAAAAGGCGAAGAAATGAATTTTGTAGTTAATCCAGTGGTCAGTAAGAAGGATGAAAACTATAAAATTGGATTATGGGTTAGGGATTCTGTGGCAGGTGTGGGAACTTTAACATTTTATCATAAAGAAAGTGGGAAGTTTGGAGCACTAGGACATCCTATAACAGATATGGATACCAATACTATTATGAGTGTTGGGAAAGGTGAAATTGTAGATTCTAATATAGTGTCAGTAAGGAAAGGAGCTAAAGGTAGTCCAGGTGAACTTAGGGGGATTTTTACAGATAGTAATAAGACCTTAGGAATAATTAGATTAAATACACCTGTTGGAGTATTTGGAGAAGGTAATGATAATTTAATATGCAATAATTATAATAAGCCTATGAAGGTAGGATTTAAAGATGAAGTTAAGGTAGGAAAAGCACAAATTCTTACAACTATAGATGGCGAAGAGCCTGAATTATTTGACATAGTAATAGAAAAATTATTAAATCAACAAGAACCAAATGGTAAAAGTATGATAATAAAAGTTACAGATCCATTGTGCATAGAGAAAACAGGTGGGATTATTCAAGGAATGAGTGGAAGTCCAATAATTCAAAATAACAAAATAGTAGGTGCAGTAACACATGTTCTTGTCAATAAGCCTGATACAGGATATGGAATATATATGGATTGGATGATAAATGAAGCAGATGTTAGAAAATAAATAAATATTATCAATTACACTTAAAAAATACAAAAGGCTATATAATAATCATAAATAATTAAATAAAAACAATCTATTTATATAAAATTACAATAGGTTGTTTTTATTTGACTCAAAATGATGTTATAATATAAGAAAAGGTTGAATTTTAAAAAAATTTATTTTTTTTTAGGTAGTAGAAGGAGTTTTATTACTTTTGTCGAAATTATATATCTATGATATGGTAAAAATTACAAAAAGGGGAGTTGTGGAATGGAGCAAAGAAGCATTAATGTGCTAATTGCAGATGATAATAAGGAGTTTTGCAATATTTTAAGTGATTATTTTTTAAGTCAAAAGGACATCAATGTAGTTGGTGTAGCAAAAGATGGAGTAGAGGTTTTAGAACTTATTGAACAAACTAACCCTGATTTAGTAGTTCTAGACATTATAATGCCTCATTTAGATGGATTAGGAGTTCTTGAGAGATTAAATACAATGAATTTAAATCCAATGCCTAGAATAATTATATTATCAGCAGTAGGTCAAGACAAAATAACTCAAAGAGCTATATCTTTAGGAGCTGATTATTATGTAGTTAAGCCTTTTGATATGGACGTATTATCTAATAGAATTAGAGATATGTTTAATAATTCAATTTCAAGTGATACAGTTAGAAAAACAACAGTTACTAATACAACTAGTTCTTCATCATTAATGATGGATGTTAAACCCAAATCAAATAGTGGATCTATGGATTTAGAATCTGAAATTACTAATATCATTCATGAAATTGGTGTACCAGCTCATATTAAAGGGTATATGTATTTAAGAGAAGCTATAACTTTAGTGGTAAATGATATAGAATTATTGTCAGCAGTAACTAAAGAACTATATCCAGCAATAGCTAAGAAATACAATACTACTGCAAGTAGAGTAGAAAGAGCTATAAGACATGCTATAGAAGTTGCATGGGGTAGAGGACAGGTTGATACTATTAATAAGTTATTTGGATACACTATTCATAATGAAAAGGGTAAACCAACAAATAGTGAATTCATTGCTATGGTAGCGGACAAGCTAAGACTTAAAAATAAGGTATGCTAGAAGTTTAATATTATTAGGTTTATAGTAAAATTTAAGTCGATTAATTATCAAAGCCAATGCAACAAATTATTTTTACATCAACAATATATAAGTAAAAATTATAGACATCTTTTAATTTGAAAAAATTGAAGGTGTCTATTTTATGTATGATAGGTTATTATATATTGTGAGGAGTGGTGATGATGAAACTTTTTGAGAAAACTATTAGTGAAGAATATAAGTTTAAAGGAACAGTAATAAATTTAAAAGTGCAGCAAGTGGAACTTCCTAATGGAAAAGTAGGAAAAAGAGAACTTGTAGAACATCCAGGAGCAGTTGGTATAGTAGCTTATTTGAATTCAGATACTATACTTATTGTGGAACAGTTTAGAAAAGCATTAGATAGAACAATTTTAGAAATACCAGCTGGGAAAATAGAAAAGGGAGAAGATATTAAACTATGTGGTATTAGAGAATTGGAAGAAGAAACTGGATATAAGGCTAAAAAATTTCAGTTATTAGGTAAAATAGCTACAGCACCTGGATTTTCAGATGAATATATATATTTATATAAGGCTACTGAGTTATATAAAGGTGAAGTTAATAGAGATGATGATGAATTTATAAATGTAAAATTATATAGTATAGATAAAATTAAAGAAATGGTTAAAAGTGGAGAAGTTATAGACGGAAAGACTATTGCAGCTTTAGCATACCTGTAAAAATTAAATAAAATGGAATATTACCCTTAGGTTAGGCATAAATATAAATTAATTCTTAAATAAACTAAGGGGGAATATGTATGACATTAAGAAGCGTAATAGATAGTTTTAATAAACATTTTTATGAAAATATTTGGATGTATTTATTATCAATATTATTTATTGCCACTGGGATGATTCTAGGTCTCTACTGTGTTAAATATATGGAGGATGTGGACAAGAGTACCTTAATTAACTATATAACTGCTTTTGGATCATCATCGACCTTAGATGGATTATCTAATAAAGAAATATTAATGGGTACTTTAAAAAATAATATACCCATTATAATTGGATTTTGGTTTTTGGGATTAACAGTGGTAGGACTTCCAATAATTATTTTGATTAATATTTACAAAGGATTTTCTTTAGGATTTACTTTTAGTTTTTTTATATATGGATTAAAAGAAAAAGGATTACTCTTATCACTTTTAGGTGTTTTACCACAAAATCTTATATATATACCATGTTTAATATTTTTATCAGTACTATCTATTGAATTTTCTATAGGTATAGTAAAAGAAAAATTTACAAAGAAATATTCACCTAATACTGGTTCAGTAAGAAATTATACTATGATGTTTTTAATTGTCACAGGAGTTATGTTCATTGGATTTTTATTTGAGTCTTTTATAACGCCTATACTTATAAATTTTGCACTAAAGGGGCTAGGGGCATAAAAGTATGAAAGATGACATTAAAAAGTTCTTAATTATATATGCAGAGTGCTTTATAATTATATTTGTTATGGGGGGAGTATTGCCTAATATATTAGACTATGTACTGAGTTATTTTTATAAACCTGGAATTTATGAAAATAGTATTTTAGTTGGCAATGAACTAATAAAACCTTTAGAAATATTATATAATTATATTCATATATTTAATTCCATATTGAGATAAAGGAAAAATATAGATAAAAAAATTCAACTAATAAATTGACATATTTCAATAATAATGTACTATTATATTATGTGCCATTGCTAAAAAAGATGGAAGTTTAGCAGTGACACATAATTTATTTTATTTAGTTATATATTTTGAAACAACTGTGGTAAAATATAATATATCAGTGACTAAGAAGAAAGGAAGTATATCATGGATAGAAAAGTAGTTTTAGTTGTGCTTGATAGTGTTGGTATTGGAGAACTTCCAGATGCAGAGCTTTATGGAGATAAAGGTAGTAATACTTTAGGTAATATAGCAAAACATGTTAAAGGTTTTTCTATTCCAAACTTAGAAGCTTTAGGAATTGGTTCCATAGAAGGCGTGGAAAACCTTATTAAGTGTGAAAATCCAGAAGGAATTTATGGAAGATGTAGTGAACTTTCAAAAGGAAAGGATACAATTACAGGACATTGGGAAATGGCAGGAGTAATTTTAGAAACACCTCTTCAAACTTATCCTAATGGTTTTCCGAGAGAAATTATGGATGAATTTGAAGCTAAGATAGGAAGAAAGACTTTAGGAAATGTAGTTGCTTCTGGTACAGCCATCATTGAGGAATTAGGGGATGAACATATAAGAACTGGATACCCTATAATCTACACCTCTGCAGATAGTGTATTCCAAATTGCAGCTAACGAAGATGTAATACCTTTAGAAGAATTATATAATATGTGCAAAATTGCAAGAGAAATGTTAGTTGGAGATAAGATGGTAGGTAGAGTAATTGCCAGACCGTTTAAAGGTATGAAAAAAGGTGAGTTTGTAAGAACAGCTAATAGACATGATTATGCACTAGAGCCTTTTAATAAGACTGCTCTTGAGTATGTCAGTGAAGCTGGCTTACCTATGGCAGCTGTAGGTAAGATTAAAGATATATTTACAGGAAAAGGTGTTACAGAATCAGTATCTATAAAGGACAATATGGATGGAGTTAATAAAACTTTACAAATGATGAAGTCTCATTCTAATGGATTCATATTTACAAACTTAGTAGATTTTGATATGAAATTTGGACATAGAAATGATGTAGAAGGATATGCTAAGGCTTTAGAAGAATTTGATGATAGATTACCAGAAATTAAAGAAGCTTTAGGATATAATGATGTATTAATCATTACTGCAGATCATGGATGTGATCCAACTACAGAAGGTACAGATCATTCCAGAGAATATGTGCCTGTACTTGTATATGGAAGAAATCTTAAGGAAGATATAAATCTTGGAACTAGAAATGGATTCTGCGATATAGGTAAAACTGTATTAGATTTACTTGATATTGAAAATGATTTAGTAGGAAAAAGCTTCAAAGATTTAATTGTATAGCTAGTAATCTAGGTTTAAAAGAGTTTTAGATAGTATAAAAATATAAAGATAATAAGAATAATAAAAATTTTAATACACAAATTACAATATATAAATTCCTTAAAGGTAATAATATATTGTAATTTGTTGTTAATATTATTTGTTTAACTAACTAGTCAAACAAATAGCATTAAGATAAATTAATAAGCTGATAATATAGAGTATAACTAAATAAAATTATATAACTGTGAAGAAGAGGAGAAATTATAATGGATATTAAATTAATTAATGAGAGTGTAGAATATATAAAGGCTAGGTTAAGCTTCCAGCCAGAAATAGGTATTATCTTAGGCTCTGGTCTTGGTGATATGGCTGATAAGGTTGAAGATAGGGTGGTAGTAAAGTATTCAGAAGTACCTAATCTTCCGGTATCTACAGTACAAGGTCATGCAGGACAATTTGTATGCGGAACTTTAGAAGGTAAAAAGGTTATCATGATGCAAGGTAGATTTCATTATTATGAAGGTCATCCTATGAGCGTATTAGCACTTCCAATCCATATCATGAAATATTTGGGTGTTAAGTCCTTGATAGTAACTAATGCTTGTGGTGGTGTTAATACTAGCTTTGTACCAGGTGACTTAATGATGATTACAGATCATATAAACTTTGCAGGTACAAATCCACTTATAGGTAAAAATGAAGAAGAAATAGGAGCAAGATTCCCAGATATGTCTACAGCTTATGATAGAGAATATTTAAAACTAGCAAAAGAAGTTGGAGCATCTCTTAATATAGAATTAAAAGAAGGAGTTTATATGATGTTTACAGGTCCAGTATATGAAACTCCAGCAGAGGTAAGAATGGCAAGAATACTAGGTGCTGATGCAGTTGGAATGTCAACGGTTCCTGAAGTTATTGCAGCTAATCATTGTGGTCTTAGAATACTAGGAATTTCATGCATAACTAACATGGCAGCCGGAATCTTAGACCAACCATTAAATCATGAAGAAGTAATAGAAACTTCTGCTAAAGTAAAATCAAAATTTGTTTCTTTAGTGAAAGGAATAGTTAGAGAATTATAATAGTGGACCATTACAAACAAAATTAAATATAAAGGTATAGAGCGGGGTGTGTTTTATGAGAATGTATGATTTGATTCTAAAAAAGAGAAATGGTGGAGAGCTTTCTACAGAGGAAATAAATTATTTTGTAGAGAACTATACAAAGGGAGAAATTCCAGATTATCAAGTATCAGCTCTTTTAATGGCTATATATTTTCAAAAGATGAATAAAAGAGAAACTTCAGACTTAACAATGGCAATGGTACATTCTGGAGATATGTTAGATTTAAGTGAAATTCAAGGTGTTAAGGTAGATAAGCACAGCACCGGTGGAGTAGGAGATACTACGACTTTAGTGCTTACACCTATGGTAGCAGCATTGGGAATACCGGTAGCTAAGATGTCAGGTAGAGGCCTAGGGCATACTGGAGGAACCATAGATAAGTTAGAAGCTTTCAAAGGTTTTTCAGTGGAGATGCCAACAGAAAAATTCATTAATAATGTTAACACTATTAAAATTGCTGTGGGAGGACAGACTGGAGACTTAGCACCAGCTGATAAGAAATTATATGCCTTAAGAGATGTTACAGCAACCGTTGATAATGTTTCTTTGATTGCATCTAGCATTATGAGCAAGAAAATTGCTTCAGGAGCTGACGCTATAGTTTTAGATGTTAAGGTTGGAGATGGAGCTTTCATGAAGAACACAGAGTCTGCTAAGGAGTTGGCTACAGAAATGGTTTCTATAGGAAAACATATTGGGCGTAATACTATGGCAGTAATTTCAGATATGGACCAACCATTAGGTTTAGCTATAGGTAATGCTTTAGAAGTAGAAGAAGCCATAAATACATTAAAGGGAAATGGTCCTGAGGACTTATTACAACTTTCTTTAGTTTTAGGAAGTCGTATGGTAATGTTAGCAGGAAAAGCAGGTACTGCTGAGGAAGCTGAAGCTATGTTAAAAGAGACTATAACTTCAGGAGCAGCTATAGAAAAACTTAAAGAATTTGTTAAAGCTCAAGGTGGAGATATAGACTGTATTGATAATACAAATTTATTACCTAAAGCTAAGTATGTAGTACCGGTAATTGCAGAAAATAGTGGAGTGGTTAAAAAAATCCATGCTGAAAACTTAGGAATAGTTGCAATGGAACTTGGAGCAGGAAGAGCCACTAAAGAAAGTAAAATAGATTTATCAGTGGGAATAGTTTTAAATAAAAAACGTGGTGATAAAGTAGAGAAGGGTGACATCATAGCATATATTCATAGTAATAATGAAAGCCTTATTGAAAAAGCTAATGAGGGTATCTTAAAAAACTATGAAATAGTTGAAGGCTATAAAAATGATATACCACTAATCCATGAAGTAATTAGTTAGTATATATTAAAATAAAATGAAGGGGCTGTATCAAAATTA